>PITX01000260.1 GCA_017577345.1 Clostridiales bacterium | reverse complement strand
AGATGATGGAGCGCATGGCGTCGGTCATTGCGGATTATGAAGAAGCTTTCCGCCGTATACGGTACCTGCATCACGCACCGGAAAGTATGAAGCGGAAAAACGACGTGGAACGTATTCTCTTTGCTCGTGGGCAGGAAAACGATTATACCGTCGATGAGCTTTATGCAGCATTTGACAGTACGTCCTCAGATAAAATGCGCAGAAGCCGTCTGCTGTTATCCGAAAGGCAGTGGCATTTGACGCCGCCCGAAGAAAGGGAAAATGTACTTGCGGAGATACTGCCCGGTATGTATGGGCTTGAATATGCCGACTTGTTCTGTGATTTCCGCTGCAGCGGATACCGGATTCTCGGTGACATCATTTGTGATATGGATGATCTTCACCGCAGCAGGCAGATACGGAAAAATCTCTTTGCTCAAAAGGGAGATAGCAAAGACCTTGTATTTATGCTCAATGGTATTGCAAAATCCCGTGATTACAAGGAAGAGATCGCCCGACGCTGTGTGATGGCATTAGAGCCGCCAACAGCGAGAAGCCGTTTTGATTTCGAGGAAGCAGCAAAGTGTGCGATAGCACTCGGCAAGCGGCAGTTTGCTCTTGAAGTATTGCCTGCGGCGGTGCTGGAGCTCACTTGCGACAGAAGCCACGTATTTGCACCACCCGCAGAGGAAACGCCGAAGAAAAGGAGGAAGCTCCGCAAATGACAAACGAATGGAAAGAGTTTAAGGCATACACGGAGCCGGTACCCTATACAGCGACCGGCAAGCGGGACACCTCCTATCTCGGCAGAATGACCTTTGAAACGATTACGGAATATGTAGGGATGGCTCGTATTCTGACGATCCTTGCACGGGGATATCTGTTTCATAATGCTGACGGCAGTCTGCGGGACGGAGATCCGTATGCCCGTGTTGAATATGCCCGGAATGCCCTTTGTGCTTGGTGCAGTGTGCCGGACAAGGAGAAAGCATCCAAGCCCGCTGTGGACTTCGGATTCCTTGCAAAGGATTTCCCAGAGCTTGTAAACGAAAACGGCGAGGGATGGTACTGGCAACACGTGAAGAATGTCATACGCTTTGTACGGAAACATCCGGAACTTACAAGTGTCAATGCGCAGAAATCGTGCGATAAGATCTTACACAGTTTTACCCGTGAGTGGCAGAAGCAGGTTCGGAAATTCCAAGTTCCGATCTTTGCACTCAATACAAAAGGAGCGTGGACGCTGCGCTTTGATGATATTCTTGCAGATGCCCTTGAAAGCGGGCCACTTCGGACGGAAGAATATCCTTTGCCGGATGATATCGCTGAGCGTTTGAAACAGACTGATCTGAACGATGTGCCTTTTGAGGTGGTATCCGACGTAATCTGTTTCTGCCTTGCCAATCAGCAGGAAGATACCGAATGGATCGTGCTGCCTGTCGGCAACTTCGATGCTTATTACGGCAACACTTATTTCAGTCGGAAATGGCTCAGCCGGATTCCGAACACGATACTGGATCGTTCCCCGCAAAAGTGCGGAATATGCAGAGTGAGATTGATATAGTCCGTAAAACGAAAACGCCCCGCCCGGAGTCAAGAAAAAATCTTGATTCCGAGCGGGGCGTTAATGATGCTTCTCACTTGATATAATGAACGAATTTGAATTTATCTGACTAAAAAATCATATACACGCTTGTTGAAATCAGTTGCCTCCTCATACGCGGCATGTCCGAATTTCTCATACATATAAAGCTCACTACCCTTAATTTGCTCATGCATTTCGTAAGAGGCAATCGGACCGACGATTTGATCAGTCTCTCCTCCGATAATGAGCGTCGGACAGGTGATTTTTTTAAGATCATCAAAGCAATCGAAATGCAATATCGCATTCGCATTGACCAGGAATCTATGATAGTTCTTCGGCTTTCCAATCCATCCAATTACAGGATAGGTTTTACGATACCTTTTGAGATTCTCTTCGGTGTAGCTTTTTTCAGCTGTATCTATCATCAGCTGTTTATGATTTCCCTGCTTTGCCGATTCTATCCATGAACTGACGACAGTCCGAACTATCTCATTGGCATTTGGTGCAGAAACAGCAATTACAAGCCGATCTACCAGGTTGGCATGGTCGATTGCCAGATATTGAACTATCATTCCGCCCTCGGATACACCCACGACAGAAGCTTTTTCAATACCCAGTTTACGCA
>PITX01000259.1 GCA_017577345.1 Clostridiales bacterium | reverse complement strand
TCCGGCAAATAGGGTTTCCCGAAAACAAGGTTAATTTTTCCGAAAGGCTTTTTCTTTGCTGTCAGATAAACAGGCAGAACCGGTGTCTGCGTCCGGGTGGCGATCAGCATCGCGCCGCTGTGCGGCTCTGATTTTTTTCCTTTGCGGATGCGTGTTCCCTCGGGGAAAATCAGCAGCTTATTCCCCTCGCGCAGGGTCTTCATTGCCGTCTTGATCGCAGGAATATCCGCACCGCTGCGATCTACGGGAAATGCGCCGAGCTTACGGTAAAGCCAACCGAGCATGGGAATACGCAAAAGCTCTTTTTTCGCCATTGTCCGGGGCAAAACAGGGAGATCTGCATGCGCGATGACCCAGATCGGGTCAGAAAAAGAGCTGTGATTGCAGCAGAACACCACCGGTGTATCGGGAATGTTTTCCCTTCCGCTTACCTTAATGACGGGATGGGCAATTCTCATCACGATCAGAACGATCACTCGCAGAAAACGGTATGCTCTTGCGGAAAACATCTTCATAAAGCAAGCCTCTCCCGAATGATTATCAGTAATGCTTCAATGCTCTCCTCAAGAGAAAGCTCCGAGGTGTCCAGCAAAACGGCATCCTCTGCCTGTTTGAGCGGTGCGATCTCGCGGTGCATATCCCGATAGTCGCGTTCGATCATATCCTGCAGGACTTCTTCGTATGTATCTCTCCTGCCCTGCTCCTGCAGTTCCAAGAAGCGGCGTTTTGCACGCACCTGTGCAGAAGCACTCAGGTAGATTTTAACATCTGCATCCGGTAAAACGACCGTTCCGATATCGCGCCCGTCCATGATGACGCTGTTCGTCTTGGCAACATTTCTCTGCGTGTCGAGCAGAAATGCACGGACAGGCGGCAGTGCGGAGACCTTCGATGCCATGGCAGATACCTCGGGCAGACGGATTTTCGTGGAAACATCCCTGCCGTCGAGATACATATGCTGTACGCCGTCCTTCCACGCGAGCTTGAGATCAAGCTTCGGCAGAAGCGCATCTATCTTCTCTGTTTCATCCGGACGGATGCTATGTTCGGCAACCGCATAGGCAACCGTGCGGTAAATCGCGCCGGTATCTACATAAACAAAATTCAGCTCCGCTGCGGCACGCCGCGCCATGGTGCTCTTTCCTGCTCCGGCAGGACCGTCGATTGCAACGCTGTAAACCTTGTTCATGCAATTCACCTCAATAAAAAACTTAAGATATTATACTGTTAAACTGTCGTTTTGTCAAATTTAGATTCTGCAATCGCATTTGCGGCAGCAAATGCCGTAGACCATGCAATTTGCAGATTGAAGCCGCCGGTGTAGGCATCGCAGTCGATGATCTCACCTGCAAAGTAGAGACCCTCAATGAGCTTTGACTGCATCGTTTTCGGGTTGATCTGCCTGACATCAACGCCGCCTCGTGTGATGATTGCTTCCTCCACGGGTCTTGTGCCATCAATTGGAATGAGAAAGCGTTTTGTCTGCTCCAAAAGCGCTCTGCGCTGTACCTTTGTCAGTGCATTTGCCTGCATTGAAGGGTCGATGCCGCAGCGGTGCAGCAATACAGGGATCATCGAATGGGGATAGAGATCCGCCAGCGCATTTTCCATGCTGCGATTGGCATATTTCTCAAAATCGCGCAGGAATCTCGCATCGAGCTTAGCCTCATCCAAAGCAGGCTTCAAGTCAAGAGAAACGGTATAACGCTCCCCTTCCTTAATGTGCGCGGAGGCTGAAAGTGCCATCGGGCCGGAAATCCCGAAATGCGTGAAAAGAAGCTCACCGAATTCCTTGAAAACGGTTTTTCCCTTTGCGTCCAGGAGCTTTAATTCCGTGTTGCGCAGGGACAGCCCCTGCATCTGTGCACAGTCACCGTTACTCACAAGCGGCACGAGTGAGCCGATCGGTGCAATGACGCAGTGTCCTGTATCTGCCGCCATTTTGTAGCCGTCACCGGTCGAGCCGGTCAGCGGATAGGATGCACCGCCGGTGCAAAGCAGAACGGTTTCACAGGAGACAATCCCCCGTGCCGTCTTTACGCCGCAAATCTTTCCATCCTGCACAAACAGTCCGTTCACCGTTTCCTGCCTGTGTTCGATCAACTGTGACCTCATCGCGCGTTCAAGGGCAGAAATAATATCTGCGGAACGGTCAGATAGCGGAAAGACGCGGTTGCCGCGCTCTGTTTTCAGC
>PITX01000258.1 GCA_017577345.1 Clostridiales bacterium | reverse complement strand
GAATAGAGCAGATCACCGCAGAGCGTGAGCGCGAACAGCGGAGAGAGCAGCACCGAGGCAAGGTACTCCACGGCGGCAAGGAGCAGGATCAGCGGCAGAAAGCTCAGACTCAGCAAAAAGAAATCCCTTTTGTGTCCGTCTGTCTGCATACGGCTGCGCTTCATGGCTTCCAGAATGCTGATCGACGGATCGGTGCAGAGGTTGTAAAGCGCAAAGCGGTACATAAGGAAGAACAGGATGCCGGGCAGAAGAAGCAGTGACACGCCGATGCCGATGAGCAAGAGCAGCAAAAGCGTCAGCGCAAGGACTTTCCCGGCAAAGGCAAAGCCGTCAAAGAGACTGTCATACGGCATGATTTCGCCGCGTGAAATACCGAGACAGTAGTTGCAATAGCCGGCGCGAAGCACCCACAGCAGAAGACTGATAAACACCGTGAGAAACAGCACCGTCCACTGTACCGGCGTGTGCGCAATGAAAAAGGATGCGAAAGTGTCCAGAAGCTCATCGGGTGTTGTGCTTGACGGATCGAGAATGATGTCAGGCTGCGGTGACAGGCGGTCAAGCGCGGTGCCGATCTCACCGAGCAGCAGCTTGATGGCGAGAAAGAGCAATGTCAGACGCAGCGGAGAAACCCTTGCGCTGCGCAGCAGTGAACGCGCCTCAGCTTTGGCAGAGCGGCGATCAATAACAGGTTGGGACATAAGAATTTTTCCTTTCTGAGAAGGCGGATAAAGGCATATTCACTATAGCATAGAGGCAGAGTGCTGTCAAACCGGGGTAGGCATGTTCGGCGCCCGACGGACATAAGGTATAGGGACAAATCCTGTGTGATACGGAAGTGTCAGAAAAAACCGAAAATTGCAAAAATATGCAAAATTGGCGTCAAAATTGGCTGGACATTTTTATAGATTAGGTATATAATCCAAACGATTATGGAGTAGTGTCTATAAAAACTGCTCTGGTAGTAAAAAAATGAGGTGAAGACAATGGCACATGCATTCTTCGGCGGCGTTCATCCCAATGATATGAAGGCTGCCACCAATGAAAAAGCCATCGAACAGCTGGCTGCGCCGGCTCAGGTGGTTATCCCCATGTCGATGCACTTCGGCGCACCCTGCACGCCCCTGGTAGCCGCTGGCGACTATGTCAAGGTCGGCCAGAAGATCGGTGAATTCAAAGGCCTCGGCGCTCCCATTCATGCCAGCGTGTCCGGCACGGTCAAGGCAGTGGAGCCCCGTCCCTATTCCATGGGCGGCAAGATGATGTCCGTTGTCATTGATAACGACTTTAAAGATGAGATCAGCGAAGAAGTCAAGGCACCTGCCGATCCCGATGCTCTTTCTGTGGAAGAGATGGTCGAGATGGTCAAGCAGGCCGGTATCGTTGGTATGGGCGGTGCAACATTCCCGACGCATACCAAGATCTCCGGCGGTATCGGCAAGGTCGACACCGTCATCATCAACGGCGCTGAGTGCGAGCCCTACATTACCGGCGACCATCGTGCAATGCTCGAGCGTCCGGAACAGATTATCGGCGGCTGCTGCTACCTTGCCAAGATGTTCGGTGTCGCAAAGGTCATCATCGGCGTCGAGGAGAACAAGAAAAACGGCATGGAATCCATGCAGAAGGTTATCGACGAGATGAAGGCCCCCGTTGTGATCGAGCCGCTGCACTGCCGTTACCCGCAGGGCGGTGAAAAGCAGCTCTGCCAGGCTGTTACCGGCAAGCAGGTTCCTCCCGGCAAGCTGCCGTCTGACATTGGCTGCGCCGTGTTTAACATCAACACGACCATGGCGATCTACCGCGCCATCACGACCGGTATGCCCGTCGTGCGCAAGGTCGTCACCGTTTCCGGCTCCGGTGTGATTGAGCCGAAAAACCTCGAATGCCCGATCGGCACTCCGGTTTCTCTGCTGTTCGATGCCTGCGGCGGCCTGAAGGACGAGACCTTCAAGCTCATCGCCGGCGGCCCGATGATGGGTATGGCTCAGGCTTCCGCCGACTTCCCTGTTGCCAAGGGCACAGGTGCGGTGCTTGCCTTTGCCGGTGACGAGAACAAGACGGTGGAGAATCCGACCTGCATCCGCTGCGGCCGCTGCGTTGAGGCATGCCCGATGCATCTCGAACCGCTCTACCTGTATATGTACCAGCAGAAGGACATGGTCGATGAGCTTAACGCCAACAACATTATGGACTGCATGGAGT
>PITX01000257.1 GCA_017577345.1 Clostridiales bacterium | reverse complement strand
GTGCTGGAGAAGATCAAGACCAGCGGCAAAGTCGGCTACGGCTTCGATGCTTATAAGGAAGAATACTGCGACATGATTGCAAGCGGCATCGTTGATCCTGCCAAGGTCACACGCTCCGCGCTCGAGAACGCCGCGTCCGTGTCCGCGATGGTTCTCACCACCGAGGCTCTTGTCGCCGACAAGCCTGAGCCTGCCGCTCCGGCAGCTCCTGCCGGCATGGGCGGCATGGACGGTATGTACTAAGAGCATCCCTCAGGTTTATGAAAAGGTGCGCGGAGCGCTTCCGCGCACCTTTTATAATGTTCCGGCATTTTATGCTGTTCCGGTAAGATTTCTTGATTTTTTGGAAAAAAGCTATTGACAAAATCTTAGAATCCTTGCTATAATGACCCTTGTCCTGTCGAGCAGACAGATTTGGCGGCATAGCTCAGCTGGCTAGAGCATGCGGTTCATACCCGCAGTGTCCCCGGTTCAAATCCAGGTGCCGCTACCATCGCACGGGATGCCTCGGCATCCCGTGCAGCATATGGCCCGTTGGTCAAGTGGTTAAGACACGGCCCTTTCACGGCTGTAACAGCAGTTCGAATCTGCTACGGGTCACCAACAGCAGGGCGCACATGGTTGCGCCCTGTGTGATATGCGGGCTTAGCTCAGCTGGTTAGAGCGCGTGCTTCACACGCACGAGGTCACTGGTTCGAGTCCAGTAGTCCGCACCAAAAAAATCCCACTCCTTCGGAGTGGGATTTTTTTATTTGCTGAGCTTTGTAAACAGCAGCACGACCAGCGTGATGAGCAGCATCACGGCGAAAATGCCGAGCATACCCTTCCACATGATGGACAGCGATGCTGCCAGTGCAATTTGATCAATCATTTTCGTTTCCTCCTTATTGCAGCAGCTGCGGCACGAGATTCAGAATCATGCCGCCGGCGAGAACGGATGCGATCTGACCGGCCACATTCGCGCCGACCGCGTGCATCAGAAGGTGATTCTGCGGGTCAGCCTCCTGACCGAGCTTCTGAATAACGCGCGCGCTCATCGGGAATGCGGAGATGCCGGCAGCGCCGACCATGGGATTGACCTTGTTTTTGGAGAAAAGATTCAAAAGCTTCGCAAACATCACGCCGGCGATGGAGTCAAACACAAACGCGACAAGACCGAGGCCCATAATGATAACGGTGTCAAGGTTGACAAACTGATCCGCCTTCATGCTGAACGAAATCGTGATGCCGAGCAGCAGCGTGATGAGGTTCGCCAGCACATTCTGCGCCGTCTCGGAAAGACTGCCGAGCACGCCGCACTCGCGCAGGAGGTTGCCGAACATCAAAAAGCCGACGAGGGACACGGACATGGGCGCGATGAATCCGGCAATGACCGTGACGAGGATCGGGAAGCAGATGCGCAGCCTGCGCGAGACGTTGCGCGGATTATAGGGCATTTTTATCTGACGCTCTTTCTTTGTGGTAACGAGCTTGACGGTAAACGGCTGAATGATCGGCACGAGCGCCATGTAGGAGTAGGCGGCAACCGCGATCGGGCCGACGTAGTTTGAGTGCAGCACCTGAGAAACAAGGATCGAGGTCGGGCCGTCTGCCGCACCGATAATGCCGATGGAGGCAGCGTCCGCAAGATCGAAGCCGAGCAGCACAGCCGCGGTCATGGCAAAGAAAATGCCAAACTGCGCCGCCGCACCGAACAGCAGCATTTTCGGGTTAGACAGCAGCGGGCCAAAGTCGATCATCGCGCCGATGCCGATGAACAGCAGCAGCGGCATGGCCTCGGATGCGTCGATGCCGATCTCAAAAAGCCACTGGATAATGCCCTGACTTTCGCCGATCCCCTCGACCATCTGGTTGAGAACACCGGAATTGGGGAGATTGACGAGAATCGCGCCAAAGCCCATCGGCAGCAAAAGGGCAGGCTCATAGCCCTTCTCGATCGCAAGATAGATCAGCAGCGCGCCGACGGCATACATCACGCATTGCTGCCAAGTGACGGCGAGAATGCCGTCAAGCAGAAAATCCATAGCTGATATCCTCCTATATTTCGCGGAATAAAAATAAGACCTTTACCGGTAGAGTCTTATTCTCAACCGATAAAAGTCTTGCCATTTCATGAGCAGACCGGAGGCAAAGCGCCCCGTGATGACGATCCGCCCAACGCCCTTCGGACGTCGGCTACTCCCTTTTTCGCGTGTAGCATACCATACCCTGCCG
>PITX01000256.1 GCA_017577345.1 Clostridiales bacterium | reverse complement strand
CAATTCAAGAGGAAATCAGATGTCCAGAATGGGCGCGTTGGCATTCTGGGCTGCGACAAAGGCGCTGATCAGCTCGATTGCCTCCGAGGGGGCGACCTTGACCTGCTCGCCGGACTTCATGTTCTTGACGCTCACGATGCCGTCCCGAATTTCATCGTCACCGAGGAAGAGGACAAAGGGAACACCGAGCTTGTCCGCATAGTTCATCTTGGCCTTGAATTTCTTCGGCTCGGTATAGAGCTGGGCGCGGAGTCCTGCACCGCGAATGGCGGTGGCAAGCGCAACAGCAGCGGAAAGATCTTCGGTCATCGGCAGGATCAGTGCATCGGCCGGAGCGGTGGGGACTTCGGGATTGAGCATGCCCTGCTCACCGAGAACGTAGAAAAGACGGGTAAGACCGATGGAAATGCCCACGCCGGGGAGCTGCTTGGTGGTGTAATACTCGGCAAGATTATCGTAGCGGCCGCCGGAGCAGACGGAGCCGATCTCGGGGTGGTCGAGCAGCGTCGTTTCATACACGGTGCCGGTGTAGTAGTCAAGACCGCGGGCGATGGTGAGGTCAACGGCAAAGTTATCCTCGGGCACGCCGAAGCCGCCGAGATACTTTGCGACCGTGGTCAGCTCGCTGAGACCTTCGTCAAACATTTCGTTTTTGCCGCGGTACTGCTCCAGTGCAGCAAGGACCTCGGCATTGGTGCCGCGAATGGCAATGAACTTAAGCACTTCGTCGGCGTCCGACTCGCTGATGGCATAATCATCGACAAGAATCGCACGAACCATGCCCGCACCGATCTTTTCGATCTTATCCACGGTGCGCATGATGTCGCCCGACTTCTCGGAAAGACCGAGGATGGCGTAGAAGCCGTTGAGGATTTTGCGGTTGTTGATACGGATCTGGAAACGCTTGAGTCCCAGACGGGAGAAGAGCGTATAGATGATGGCGGGGATCTCGGCATCATTCGTGATGTCAAGGGACTCGTCACCGATCACATCGATATCCGCCTGATAGAACTCGCGGAAGCGGCCGCGCTGTGCGCGCTCACCGCGGTACACCTTGCCGACCTGGAAACGGCGGAAGGGGAAGGAAAGCTCACTGTAATGCAGTGCAACGTACTTTGCCAGCGGAACGGTCAGGTCGAAGCGCAGACTCAGGTCAGAGTCGCCCTTGGTGAAGCGGTAGATCTGCTTTTCCGTTTCGCCGCCGCCCTTGGCAAGCAGGATCTCAGACGCCTCGATGATGGGCGTGTCGAGCGCAGTGAAGCCGTAGAGCGCATAGACGGAGCGGATCGTCTCCATAATGCGATCCATCTGCATCTGCTGCTGCGGAAGCAGCTCCATAAAGCCGGATAACGTACGCGGTTTGATTTTTTCCATAGTGAACAGTCCTTTCCTGATAAGTACGAGCACATGATGCGTAAAAAGATACCCTTATTCTAACAATTTGCACCGAAAAGTCAAGCCGCGGCGGGCAAAAGAACAAAACATCAGCGTTCATAGCCGCGCAGAAACAGCTTCGTTCGCTCCTGCTGCGGCGCACCGAAAACATCCTCCGGCGCACCCTGCCTGACAATGACCCCGCTGTCCATGAAATGTTGACAAAACTGCCGCTGTTTTGCATGGTTTTTTTGTTGATTCTGATTCTTTACACTATTATAATATCATGCTAAAGTATGAAAGCGCCTGTGAAAAGCTTTTGCAAATACAGCACCAAACGGCGTTGATTTTGTCAATATGCGGCAGAGAGCTGGACAGCGAGATGCGCTTTTGCGCGCTACCACGCTTTTACGCTACCGCGATATGTGCATAAAGCACAGTTTTTAATTAAAAATTTATTGATTTTTGTTGATTTTTACAAATACGTGTGTTAAAATACATTTACAGCTATGCTGGGAAGACCGCCTGCGCGCATTTACCGGCGGTTTTCCGCATATTTTATTTAACGGAACACTTCGGCACAGAGAAGCACCGGTTGCCCGGACGGTGAGCCGGAGGCGCTGTTCGCCCTTTGCCACGGCAAGTCCCCAAAAACACCTATTATTTAAGGAGAGAGAGGTATTTTCAAAATGGCAAAAGAAAAGCAAGTAAGAGCTCCCAGCATGATCGAGGCATTGATCCCCATTATCGTGATGATGGGTCTGATGATCTACTGCCTGAACTTCGACGGTTTTTATGTTGATGCACATATGCCGCTGACCATTTCCATTGCGGTTGCCTGCAT
>PITX01000002.1 GCA_017577345.1 Clostridiales bacterium | reverse complement strand
GTCATGGACTACCGTATGCTGACGAAGCTGAAATCGACCTATGCAGACGGTCTGCAAAAGGAGATCGCCGCAGACGGCAGAATTCACACGACCTTCCAGAATACCGTAACAGCGACCGGCAGACTTTCCTCTGCCGAGCCGAATTTGCAGAATATTCCAGTGCGGACGGAGCTGGGAAGTGAGATCCGCAAAATGTTCGTGCCGCGTGACGGATGGGTCTTTGTCGATGCGGACTATTCACAGATCGAGCTGCGTGTCCTGGCGCATATTGCGGACGATAAACAAATGCAATCCGCTTTCCGCAGCGGAGAGGATTTCCACAGTGTCACTGCTTCACAGGTCTTCAATGTGCCGCTTTCTGAGGTCACACCGCTGATGCGCCGCCATGCCAAGGCAGTCAATTTCGGCATCGTCTACGGTATTTCGGAGTTTTCGCTTTCGCAGGATATCGGTGTAAGCCGCAAGGAAGCAAAGGAATATATTGAAAATTATCTGACAAAATACTCCGGTGTACGCGCTTATATGAAGAATATCGTTGAAACGGCACGGACGCAGGGTTATGTGGAGACGACCTTCCATCGGCGCAGGATGATACCGGAAATTCATAACAGTAATTTCAACATCCGCAGCGGCGCAGAGCGCATCGCGCTCAACACACCGGTACAGGGGACGGCGGCGGATATCATCAAGCTTGCCATGGTGCGCGTTTTCGATGCTCTGGAAAAACAGGCGTTGCAGGCGAAGCTCATTCTGCAGGTGCATGACGAGCTGATCGTGGAGTGTCCCGCCTTTGAGGCGCAGAGCGTCATGGATATTATCACCGAAGCGATGGAGAACGCGGTCAAGCTTGCCGTTCCTCTGATTGCCGAAGCAAAAATGGGAGAAAGCTGGTACGATGCAAAATGATCGTTCCGATGAGTGAAAAACATGTGCCGCAGGTTGCCGAATTGGAGCGACTATGCTTCTCCGACCCGTGGAGCGAGGCATCCGTGGCAGGGGAATTGCTGAACCCTTTGAGCAACTGGCTCGTTTACGAGGAAAACGGCGTAGTTGCCGGTTATATCGGGGCGCAGTCAGTCCATCCCGAGGCAGATGTGATGAATTTGGCAGTCGCTCCCGGCTTCCGCAGGCAGGGAATTGCAAGGAAACTGTTAAACAGCCTGATTCAACTTTTGCACAGGCAGGGGATCGAAGCACTCTTTTTGGAGGTCAGACCCTCCAATTATGCCGCAATCGCCCTGTATGAAGTGTTTGGCTTTGTACAGGTCGGCAGACGGCCTAAATATTATGTAAACCCATCAGAGGACGCTCTGATATTGCGGAAGGAGCTGTAATATGCTGATACTTTCGGTCGAATCCTCGTGTGATGAGACTGCGGTCGCTCTGGTGCGTGACGGCAGAGAAGTCTTGACGGACTGCATCGCCTCGCAGGTGCCGCTGCACCGGATCTATGGCGGTGTGGTGCCGGAGATCGCATCGAGAAAACACATAGAAGCAATCTACGCATTGGCAGAGCAAGCACTCAAAAATGCGGGCGTAAAACGGGAGGAAATCGATGCCGTAGCCGTGACCTATGCGCCCGGTTTGATTGGTGCGCTTTTGGTCGGTGTGAACTTTGCAAAGGCGGCGGCATTGGCACTCAATGTGCCCTTGATCCCCGTCCATCATATCCGCGGTCATATAGCTGCGAACTATATTGCCTACCCCGACCTGAAGCCGCCGTTTCTGTGTCTTGTCGTGTCCGGCGGGCATACGATGCTCGTGGATGTAAAGGACTATACGGACATGGAAATCCTCGGCGGAACGCGGGACGATGCGGCAGGCGAATGCTTCGACAAAGTGGCGCGAATGCTTGCAATGCCTTATCCCGGCGGTGCTGCACTGGACAAGGCTGCACAGGGAGGCGATGAAACCCGCTACCCGATGCCGTACACGAAGTTGTCCGGAAATGCGCTGGATATGTCCTTCTCCGGACTGAAAACTGCGGCAGTCAACCTGATTCATAATATGCAGCAAAAAGGGGAGGAAATCGCCGTTGCTGACTTGTGTGCGAGCTTCTCCGGGGCGGTCAGCGAAATGCTTGTTCCGCGGACAGAAGCGGCGTTGGAGCTGACCGGAAGAACGACGCTGGCAGTCGCCGGCGGCGTTGCGGCGAACAGCCGGATCCGTGCGGATCTGACGAAGCTCTGTGAACGCAAAAAGGTGCGTCTGTGTATGCCGCCGCTCTCCCTTTGCGGCGATAATGCGGCGATGATCGGTGCGCAGGGATATTACGAATACCTTGCCGGAAATCTTGCAGACCAGTCGCTCAACGCCTATGCCACAAAGTCGATGGAAGGCGAAAAATTGTAAAATGACACGAAATGCAGGGTGCGCTGTCGCATCCTGCATTCTTTTGCGAAAAAAGTTCAAAAAGTGATTATTATAGGATTGTTGTTATGTAAACCGAATTGAAACTTTAGGACATAAAAGAAATTCATTTTCGCGACTTCGGCATAATTATGGAAATACGATGCAAATCCAAAAAAATCAATGCTTCAGATCTGTGCACAAACCTGTGCATACTGTCAATAAGTGTTTACTTCGGATTGGAAAAGCTTATTTTTACTGTCAACTGCACAGCATTTTTTTGTCGAATTATTTGCATTTTCCCACGAAAATTTTCCTGCAAAAGGGTTACAAAAAATGACGGTGTTTTCCAAAACGGATACACCGTCATTTTTAGTTTACAGGTCACAGTTGTTGACCGTACGCGGGAACGGGATGACATCGCGGATGTTGCCCATGCCGGTCAGATACATGACGCAGCGCTCAAAGCCAAGACCGAAGCCTGCATGACGGGCAGAGCCGTACTTGCGCAGGTCAAGGTAGAAGCCGTAATCCTCGGGCTTCAGACCCAACTCATTCATGCGGCCCAGCAGGATGTCGTAATCGTCCTCACGCTGACTGCCGCCGATGATCTCGCCGATGCCGGGAACAAGGCAATCCATTGCGGCAACCGTCTTGCCGTCTGGGTTGAGCTTCATATAGAATGCCTTGATTTCCTTCGGATAGTCGGTGACGAACACGGGACGCTTGAACACGACCTCGGTCAGATAGCGCTCGTGCTCGGTCTGTAGGTCGCTGCCCCAGTGGACGGGATACTCGAACTGATCATTGTGCGGCTCCAAAAGCTCGATGGCTTCCGTATAGGTCACATGACCGAAGTCAGAATTCATGACATGGTTGAGGCAATCCAGCAGACCCTTGTCCACGAACTGGTTGAAGAAGTTCATTTCCTCCGGCGCGTTTTCAAGGACATAAGCAATGATATATTTGATCATATCCTCTGCCAGACGCATGTCATCGGAGAGGTCTGCAAAGGCGATTTCCGGCTCGATCATCCAGAATTCCGCTGCATGGCGGGTGGTGTTGGAGTTCTCGGCGCGGAAGGTCGGCCCGAAGGTATAGATGTTGCGGAATGCCATGGCGTAGGTCTCGCCGTTGAGCTGACCGGAGACGGTCAGATTGGTGGGTTTATTGAAGAAGTCCTTGCTGTAGTCGATCTTGCCGTCATCGGTGCGCGGAGGATTTGCCATATCCAGGGTAGTGACCTGGAACATTTCGCCTGCGCCTTCGCAATCAGAGCCGGTGATCAGCGGTGTGTGAACATAGACAAAGCCTCGCTCCTGAAAGAACTTGTGGATCGCAAATGCGGCAAGAGAACGGATGCGGAAAACCGCCTGAAAGGTATTGGTGCGCGGACGCAGATGCGTCATGGTGCGCAGGAATTCCAGCGTGTGACGCTTCGGCTGAATGGGGAAGTCAGGCGTGGAAGCACCTTCCACCGCAACGCTGCTCGCCTGAATTTCAAACGGCTGCTTTGCATCTGGTGTTTCTTCCAGAGTGCCGGTGATGATCAGCGCGGCACCGATGTTGATTTTTGCAAGCTCAGCGAAATTAGAAAGCGCATCGGTAATTACGACCTGCACCGGCTGGAAGCAGGTGCCGTCAGACATCATCAGAAAGCCAAAATTCTTGGAGGCACGGCGATTGCGTACCCAGCCGCCGATGGTGACGGTTTTTCCGGCATAATCCTTCGTATGCTGATAGAGTTCCCGAAGTTCAATGAGTTCCATGGTATTTCCTCTCTTTATCAAAGCAGCATGATGCCCGCATCCTTGCAGGCGGCTGCGGTTTCCTGATCCCATACGCTCGACTGGACCTCGCCGATGTGGCAGCAGCCCATGAGAAGCATACAAAGACGGGACTGACCGATGCCTCCGCCGATGGTCAGCGGCAGTTCACCGTTCAAAAGTGCGCGGTGGAAGGGAAGCTTGCGCCGATCCTCGCAGTCGGCAAGGGTCAGCTGGCGGTCGAGTGATTCCGGACTGACGCGGATGCCCATGGAGGAGACCTCAAAGGAGCGCTCCAAAACATCGTTCCAGAACAGAATATCTCCGTTCAGCTCCCAGTCATCATAGTCCGGCGCTCTGCCGTCATGCGGCCTGCCGGAGCGGAGCTTCCCGCCGATTTTCATCAGGAAAACCGCTTTGTCCTTGTGCAGACGGTGGAACGCGTTTTCCTTGTCATGAGGGTCGGTCAGGTCGGGGAACATATCCTCTAACTCCTGCGTGGCGACAAAGATCACCTCACGCGGCACATGGGTCGTGATCTGCGGATACTCAATTTTCAGCGTCTCACCGGTGACATAGATCGCATTTACGATTTTCTGCACGATTGTCCGAAGATACGCTTCATTGCGCATATCCTCCGTCAGAACGACCTCCCAGTCCCACTGGTCAACATAGACGGAGTGAAGATTATCTACAGTTTCATCGCGGCGAATGGCATTCATATCGGTTACCAGACCCTTGCCCGGACGGATGCCATAGCGCGAAAGCGCATAACGCTTCCATTTTGCAAGGGAGTGGACGACCTCCGCCTCCACGCCGACATCGGGGACATCAAATGAGACCGGACGCTCGTAGCCGTTCAGGTTATCATTCAGACCGGAAGCCTCCTCAACAAATAACGGGGCAGAAACACGCATCAGATTGAGCGCATGGCACAGATTTTTCTGAAAATTGTGCTTGATAAACTCAATGGCGCACTGTGTTTCATAGACAGTAAGCGGATTTTTGTAACCGACAGGGATGACACATTGACTCATGTGATGTCCTCCTTTCTATTATAGTTCAATATATTATACAACATACATACCGGTATTACAAGAAAAAATATCCTGCTTTTATATAACAAATTGAAAGAAAATATTTCTTTTATATTATATTCCTCGATGTTGTCCTCATTAAAGGAAATGAAGCTTTCGACATCGGAAAGGACTTTGTAGTTTCCGCGCTCATCAACAAAGATTGGCGTAATTCTATGATGCTTTTCGTCTCCCGAAATACCAAGGCAAATAAACTTTTTGTATGTTGTATTCTTTGCCAGATGTTGTCCATAGAACAAAGCTCCGTTCATAGCATAATCGGTAACAGACTTTGTATCATCGTGTATTGCACCGTTTGCTTCGACGAGGGATTTGCTTTGTCCTCAATCAAAATGACAAAACCTTTACAATTCCGCAGTATTCGGGTAAGCGTCAAAACTGACAGCGGATAGAAACCGACCGTAGATATGGCATAGACGGGTCTATGAATATGCGCCGAAGCTGTTCCGTACGACAACAGACCGGGTAACGCCGCTTCTCGCGGAAAACGCCCCCGAGGAATGCAGAATCAAATCATAATCAATACCCTCCGTGCCGACCGACACGGAGGGTATTCTTTACGCTGTCAGGTTTGACGCTTATGTCACGCAAAGCACACGGGACGGCATTGTGTTATCACCCTGTGTTCTATGTATTATGCTCTGTCAATTCTTTTTCGTGCGGTCGCGATCGCGTTTTCGGGGCAGACCAGCAGACACAGGTGGCAGCCAACGCACTTTTTGCCGTCAAGAACGGGTTTCCTGTCGTCGTTCATCGTGATAGCCTGATGACCGCCGTCACTGCAGGAGATGGCGCATCTGCCGCAGCCGATGCACTTTTTTCGGTCAAATTTCGGGAAGATGACGGTATCGCGCTCCAAGACATTGGTGTTCGGGCTGACGGAGTCCAGTGCCAGACCAACTGCCTCACGGACATTGGAGAAGCCTTTTTCTGCCAGATAGCGGTTAAGACCGTCCTTCAGATCCTCCACGATACGGTAGCCGTACTGCATGACTGCGGTGGTGATCTGAATGGAGCTGCTGCCGAGCAGGATGAACTCCAGTGCGTCCTTCCAGGTTTCCACGCCGCCCTGACCGCTGATGTGCATTCCGGCGGTCTCCGGATTCTGCGCGATTTCCGCAACAAAGCGGAGAGCGATCGGCTTGACCGCATTACCGCTGTAGCCGCCGACTGCAGACATGCCGCGGACAGCCGGTGCGGATACATAGGTGTGCGGGTTGACATTGGTGATGCTCTTGATCGTATTGATCGCGGCAAAGCCGTCCGCGCCGCCTCTCTTGGCAGCCTCGGCGGCCTCACGCATGGATGCGACATTCGGCGTCAGCTTGGCAAGCAGGGGAATGGTGCAGCCGCGCCGTGCCGAAGCGGTAAAGCGCTCCACAAGCGCGGGAATCTGACCGATATCCGAACCCATGCCGTCCTCCGCCATGTTCGGGCAGGAGAAATTAAGCTCAATGGCATCCGCACCGACCTCCTGACAGGCTCTTGCAAGCTCCTCCCATTCCTTCTCGTTCTTTCCCATGATGGAGGCAAGAATGAATTTGGTCGGATACTTTTCCTTCAGACTGCGAAATATCTCCATATTTTCCACAAGACTGTGGTCGGAGAGCTGTTCAATGTTCTTGAAGCCGACGATCGAGCCATCGGAGCCCTTGATCGCGGAATAGCGGGGGGATGCCTCGTGGATGTCCAGCGTGGAAATCGTCTTGTAGCAGATGCCTGCCCAGCCTGCCTCGAATGCTCTGGCGCACATATCGTAATTACTTGCCACAACAGAGGAAGAAAGCAGGAACGGGTTTTCCAGCGGTGCACCGCAGATGTCGCATTTCAGCCGATCCTCGTCCGTGATCTCCACCGGATCAATGGTTGGACGAACCTCGGTATACAGCCGTGAAATCAGCTCGCGAATCGGCACCTTGCCGTGGCGCAGACAGGCGTTTTCACAGGGGGCATCACAGGTCAGACAGGGGTTCTCTGCCGGAAGTCCTGCCGCAGCACAGTCCTCATTGTCAAACCAGATGCTGCGCAGCAGCTTTGCACAGTCGAGCTTTTCACACGCCTGCGTGCAGGGGGCATCCTTGCAAAGAGAGCAGGGAAGCATATCCTCACGACGGATCATTCTTTCATAACTCATATCATTTCTCCAAAATGTCGTTTTTTTTATTATATATTATAACATGATGCAGATAAAATGCAATTCTTTTCCGCAGATTACAAAATATCCTGCTTTTATATAAAAAAAGATGCCGTGGTCGGCATCTTTTCATGTATCAAGCTTGATATAATACAGGGTATTGGTATCACTGTCAAAAACAGCAAGGGTCACATTGAATGAATATCGGTGCATCAGCTCACTATCATCTTTCGGGTCTGTACTTTCGTAGTGGCGGTCAATATAGCAGTAATAGCCGTGCTCTACGACAGGCAGATAGCAGTTGCCGTCATTGTCTGAAAAGAGAGACGAGGTTGCCTCCACAAAGCTTTTCAGATGATCCGTCAACGGAAGCTGACACCATTCCTTGCTTTCTCTGATTTCTTCCGGAAATGCGGAAAAACGGATTTTCAGAAAGGTCGTTCCGTCACCGTGAAAACCGCCGTGGTCGTCAAATGAAGCTTCTACGATTCCGCTCGTCAGATCGACGCCGAGTGTGTCAGAAAGACGGGAAAGCTCACTTCGTGCACATCCCGTCAAAGAGAGCAGAATTGCGGCAAGCATAAGCCATACACATATCGTCCTTGTCATTGAGTATCCTTTCTGTATTCCAGCAGGTCGCCGGGCTGACAGTCCAGTGCCTCGCAGAGCTTTGCCAGTGTGGTGATTTTCAGCGCCTTAGCTTTTCCGTTTTTCAGAATGGAAACATTGGCGATCGTAATGCCCAAGCACTCGGCAAGCTCCGTTACGCTCATTTTCCGCTTTGCAAGCATGACATCAATGTTAAAAATGATTCTTCCTCCCATGGCTGCCTCCTAAATCGTCCAGTCGCTCTGCTCCTGCAGCAGTGCGGCTTTTTTCACCAGATAGGACAGTGCGGCAGCGGCAATGGCGATGGCGATTCCCGCAAAGACAACGATCAGTGACAGCAGCGCAATGCCGGGATGATTCATGTTAAGCAGCAGAAACACAACATTTCCGACAAAAAAGAACAGGGCATCTGCGGCGGCAAGCACGGCAATATACTTGATCCATTTTGCATTTTCCATCGTAAACGAACGGTCACATCCAATGTTGGAAGCAACCTTCCACGCAAGAACAAGTGCGGCATAGCAGGGAAGCGCGGTGAGGCAGATAAAGATAAGCCACGGTAAAAAACAATATGCAAATTCGGGGTTAGCGGCGGTAATCGACAGACCGACGGAGGGAATGACCAGTGCGTAGATGACGAGCCCACATAGGGCAATGCCGATGATAATACCTTTCAGCCAACCGGCAATAGATTTTTGAGACATAATACTGACCTCCTATGTTTCATATTCTTAATATACCATTGAGTTTTCTGTATGTCAAGTAAAATTTGTTGCAACGCGATAAATAATAGCTAAAAAAGGAAGAGACCGAAGTCTCTCCCTACAATGCTCAGTCTTCGTAGAATACTTTCATTCCCTTGTAGGTCATAAAGGTATCCAGCTTGGAAACCAGCTCCATCGGTGCGTGCATGGACAGAACGGGAACGCCTGCATCGACAGTTTCGATGTTGCGGTTTGCCATATAGCAGGCGACGGTACCGCCGCCGCCCTGATCGACCTTGCCAAGCTCGCCGGTCTGCCAGATCACATCGTGATCGGAAAACAGTTTGCGGATATAGCCCATGACCTCGGCTGCCGCATCGGACGAGCCGGACTTACCGCGTGCGCCGGTATATTTGAAAATGCCGGTGCCGTAATTGATCTTCGTGTTGTTGCTCTTATCGCAGGTCTCTGCATACAGAGGGTCAAATGCGTTGCTGACATCTGCGCTGAGACAGAAGGAACCTTCAAAGCAGCGACGCATACAGGAGCCGGTTGCCTTGCACAGGTCGTGCATGAAGGTCTCAAAATACTGGCTCTGCATACCGCTGATGCCGACGGAGCCGATCTCTTCCTTATCCGCAAGAACGCAGATGGCAGTCTTCCTCAGTGTACCGATTTCCAACAGCGGCTTGAAGGCGGCGTAGGCGCAGACGCGGTCGTCATGACCGTATGCCGCGATGAGACTGCGGTCAAAGCCGACATCTCTTGCAGGACCTGCAGGTACCATCGTCAGCTCTGCCGAGAGGAAATCATCCTCGGTAATGCCGTATTTTTCGTGCAGCAGGCAAAGAATCGCAAATTTGATGCGGTCGCCGCCCTCATCGTCCGGAAGCGGCTTGCTGCCGAGCAGAACGCGCAGATTTTCGCCGGTCACGCCCTCTGCCATTGGCTTTTTCATCTGATCTGCCGCAAGATGCACCAGAAGGTCGGTCACGCAGAAAATAGGGTCGGCGGGGTCTTCACCTACGGTGACCTTGATCACACTGCCGTCCTTTTTCGCGATCACGCCGTGCAGTGCAAGCGGTGTGGTCGTCCACTGATACTTTTTGATGCCGCCGTAGTAATGCGTCTTGAAATATGCTATCTCACAGTCTTCATACAGGGGATTCGGCTTGAGATCCAGACGCGGGGAGTCGATGTGTGCGGCGCAGATATGCGTTCCCTGATCCAATGACTCCGTTCCGATAACTGCGAAGATCACACACTTGCCGTGACCGTTGCCGTAGACCTTATCACCGGGCTTGAGCTGCATACCGGGGACAAGAGCCTTGAAGCCGTGCTTTTCCGCCTCGGTGATCGTCCAGTCCACTGCCTCACGCTCGATCTTGCAGGCACTGATGAAGTCCATGTATTCTTTGCTGTAGACTTCCATTGCGGCAAGATCTTCGTCAGAGATTCGGTCATAGCCGTTTTTCGGGGCAAAGAGCAGTTCGTTTCGCAGAGCATCGTATTTTTTTTCTTCCATAGGGTGTAAAACTCCTTTCAGAAATTGTTTACATTCTAAGATGAACGCTTCACCGGAAGCGTCATTTTTCAGCGTATATTGCGACATTGCGGAAAACTCTGCATCCGATTTCTGTGCTCGGATGCGTTTTTTTGCGTAATCACGGGAGATCCCGTCTCGCTCCATCAGCCGTCCTATCCGGATTTCCTCCGGTGCAGTCACGGCAACGGTGACATCACAAAGCTCGTTCAGTCCGCTTTCGCAGAGCGCAATTGCTTCAATCGCAACGAGCGTACGCTTTGTCTTGCTGATAATTTTTCGTACTTCCCGGCAGACGACTCTGTGGGTGATCTCGTTGAGGGCTGCAAGCGCGGCTTTGTCTGCAAATACAAGATTACCCAAAGACTTGCGATTCAATACGCCGTTGTCAAACGCAGCGGGAAATTCAGCGGAAAGCTGCGACAGCAGAACCTCATCCGTATCCAGCAGCTCGTGATAGAGTGCATCACAGTCGATGCAAAGACCGCCCTGTGCTTTCACGGCATCCAGCAGGGTCGTTTTACCGCTTCCGGTGCCTCCGGTAATGCCGATTACTGTCATGCTTCGACCTCCGCGTTGACGCAGCGGAAAGCAGCAGCCTTTTTCAGACGGTTGCTGACCGCATAGGCGACGCCTCCGCCCTCCGGACAGCGAGCGTAGATCGTCTTGATTTCCGGGCGATCCAAGTCGCGCAGTGCCGAGAACAGACCCGCCGAAAGGCTTTTTACATCGCCGATTTTTCCGTAGGCAGTGGGATTACAGCCTTCGTAGAGCGGCAGCTCCTCCTCAAAGCAGAGCACGGCATCTCCTTGTGTAAAATGACGGCGCACATATGTCGCGGCGGCTTCGCTTGTACCGGTAATGATGTAGACCTCCGCACGCGGCGCATAATGCTTATATTTCATGCCGGGTGCGCGGACTACGGTGTCGTTGGCGATCTGCCCGAGAACTGCTTTGTCAATTTCCAATTCTCCCAACAACGCGCTCAGCTCTTCGGGTGTGACCCCACCCGGTCGCAGAAGTCTCGGACGCGCACCGGTCAGATCAACGATCGTTGATTCCACGCCGACCTCACAGGGACCGCCGTCAATGATCGCGTCGATTTTTCCCTCCGTGCCGTAGTCGTGCAGGACATGTGCCGCTGTCGTGGTAGACGGCTTGCCGGAAATATTTGCCGACGGGGCGGCGATGGGAACGCCTGCCTGTGCGATCAGCGCACGGGTCACAGCGGTTTTTGGGCAGCGGACGGCAACGGTATCCAACCCTGACGTCGTGCTTTTGGGAATGCAGTCCTTGACGGGAAGCACCATTGTCAGAGGTCCCGGCCAAAAGTGCTCCGCCAGATGCCATGCACTGTCCGGAATATCGTGACAGTACCGCTCCAATTCCCGCGCACAGGAAATATGGATAATTAAGGGGTTGTCCTGCGGTCGACCCTTTGCAAGAAAAATCTTTGCAACTGCTTCTTCATCCAGTGCGTTTGCGCCCAGCCCGTAGACCGTTTCCGTCGGAATGGCAACGAGACCGCCGTTTCGGATGATTTCTGCTGCCTTCTTCGGCGTCCGGGGATCGTCAGCAGGAAATATCACGGTTTTCATGTGTTTTCACCGCTTTCACGGAGCTTCTCCGCCTGATCCGCGCTGATAAGCGCATCAATGACCTCGTCAAGAGCTCCGTTCATAATGGAGTCGATTTTATACAGCGTCAGGCCGATCCGGTGATCGGTCACGCGGCTTTGCGGGAAGTTATAGGTGCGGATTTTCTCATTTCGCATACCGCTGCCGACCTGTGAACGGCGTTCGCCGGAATAGGCGGCTTCAATGCGATCCTGCTCCATCTGATAAAGCTTGGAGGAAAGTATCAGCATACATTTTTCGCGGTTTTGGAACTGACTGCGCTCCTCCTGACAGGCAACGACGATACCGGTCGGCTTGTGGATCAGGCGAACGGCGGAAGAGGTCTTGTTGATATGCTGACCGCCTGCACCGGAGGAACGGTAGACCTGCATTTCAATATCTTCAGGGCGGATGTCCACATCGACCTCCTCCATTTCGGGCAGTACCGCGACCGTTGCGGTGGAGGTATGCACGCGACCGCCGGATTCCGTCTCAGGAACACGCTGTACGCGGTGCACGCCGGACTCAAATTTCAACTTTGACCACGCACCGCTTCCACGAATCTCAAAGTCCGCCTCCTTGATGCCGCCAAGTTCCGTTTCGTTGTAATTGAGGAGCTGGACAGACCATCCCTTTGACGCGGCATAGAGGTTATACATACGGAACAGGCTGTGCGCGAACAGTGCACTTTCTTCGCCGCCGACACCGCCCCTGATCTCCATGATAACGCTCTTGTCATCGTTCGGGTCGTGCGGCAGAAGCAGGATTTTCAATTCCTGCTCCAACGCCTCACTGCGCTTTTTTGCAGTGGCATATTCTTCCTGACAGAACTCCTTCATGTCAGGCTCTGCGCTTATCAGCTCCAGTGCATCGTCCATGTCCTGCTTTGCGCGAAGATAGGCGCGGTAGGCGCTGACGACAGGTTCTAATTCCTTCTGCTCCTTCAAGAATGCGGCAGCCTTTTTCGGGTCGTCATAGAAGTCAGGACGCTCAACGCGGTCGCAGAGTTCAATATATTTTTCCTCGACATATTTCAGCTTTTCAAGCATAAGCTACTCCAAATCTTATATTCAACTTATTTTAACAGAAATTACCGTTCTTGTCTACCGTACACATTAAAAACAACCTCTGCACGGTCGGATAGACGGCTCATCTGTGCCAGTGCCTCCGCACCGTCTTTGGATATTCTCCATGCGTGCGGTGTCATGTAGAGCAGATTTTGCACCATTCCCTGCGTTTCCAGGGTAAAATCAAAGGCCAATGTTTCCTCATGCAGGAGCGCAAAGCCCTCCAACTGCGGATGCAAGGTCTTTTCTTTTTCCAAAAGTGTCGGGTAGATAATGGATTTCAGCGCAGAAAGATGCGTTTCTCCTGCCAGCACCTGAACGAAAATTCCGCTGTTTCTCAGCACGCGGGCAAATTCCGTCTCTGCTGTCAGGGCAAACATGGATAGCACGCAGTCAAAGGCGGCATCGGGAAAGGGAAGATGCACTGCTGTGGCGGCAAGAAACTTCGCGTTTTTCTCACGGACGGCGGCATAGCGGACGGCATCCTTGGAAATATCGATGCCCCAGCGCTCTTTTGCATCCAGATGAGACAGATAATAGCCCTCGCCGCAGCCGGCATCAAGAATGCTTTCGGCATTCGGCGCGTAGCGTGCAAGCAGATCACAAAGCTTCTCCGCAATCGGCGCATAGTAGCCGGCGTTCAGAAAATCGCGTCTTGCCGCGACCATGACAGAACTATCGCCGGGATGCAGGGAGTGTTTCTGCGTTACAGGCAGCAGATTGACATAGCCCTGCCTTGCCACATCGAAGCTGTGACGATTTTCACATTTCCATGCAGGCTTTTCAGTTGTGAGCGGTGCGCCGCAGATGGGGCAGAGGGGAGAAATCATGGGATTCCTTTCTTTTCCTCCGCTATGGCGCGAAGGAATGTGCATACTATAAAGATGGGGGGGATGCCGTATGAAACGGCTGATTTGTATCCTGTGCCTGCTCGGAATACTTGCTTTTCCGACGGCGGCGGAGGAGGATACGCCGAAATATATCGCACTGACCTTTGATGACGGTCCCTCCGGCTGTTACACGGAACGGTTATTGGATGAGCTGCGCAAACGGGAGATACACGCGACCTTTTTTCTCTGCGGATATCGCGTGGAGCAGTATCCGGCACTTGCGGCACAGATCGCGGCAGACGGGCATGAAATCGGCTGTCACAGCGACAGGCACAGCTTCCTTGATCAGCTTTCGCCGGAGGAGGTATGCAGGGATTTGTCTGCCGCAAGAGAAAAAATTGTTGAAGCGACCGGACAGGAGCCGACCCTGCTTCGACCGCCCGGCGGGCAGTACGATGCCGAAGTCCTGTCTGAAACCTGCTGCGCCGATCTGCCGATCATTCTCTGGTCAGTCGATCCCTGCGACTGGTGCTGTAAGGACACGCAGAAAATCGCCGACCGGGTGATAAAAAAGGTAAAAAGCGGCGATATTATTCTAATGCACGATATGTCGCGCTCCAGCGTTGATGCTGCACTCCGGGTGATCGACACATTGGAGGAGAAGGGCTTCGAGTTTGTTACGGTCAGTGAGCTTGCCTACCTTCACGGGGTTACGCTTCAAGGCTCGGAGGCATATCACAGGTTTTCAAAAAAAGAGGTGATTTCCTCGCATGATGCGGCAACAGAGCCCTGCGCGAAGAAGGGCT
Organism: Clostridiales bacterium; assembly: GCA_017577345.1. Classification (GTDB taxonomy): domain Bacteria; phylum Bacillota; class Clostridia; order Oscillospirales; family Oscillospiraceae; genus JAZOXB01. Next base: position 3,832 of record PITX01000002.1, on the reverse strand, counting down.
TTCCACCGCCTCTGCCGTGAAGGGTGGCATTGAGCGACTTCACCGTATCGCGCAGGTCACCGTTTACAAGACCGATGGCATATTTATAGTTCCCATCCTCGCCGGAAAATACTGCGCATCTGCCGCCGCATTTCTGCATGACGGCATCGGTCAGACGGCGCAGAGCATCCGGCGACATGGGCTTTTCAAAGATCAGAACATCACCGCAACCGGCATAATGCTCAGCTTTGTAGGTAAAGAGCTGATTTTCCAGCTCTGTAATGCGGTATTGCGCGGCGGCAAGCTCGTCACTCACCCTGCGTGCTGCCGCTGCTGTTGTAAATGGCTTTGCCGAGAACAGTCCGGAGACTTTACGGTTCTGCTCCGCAACGGTGTTCAGATAGTCGAAAGCGCGTTTGCCGCAGAGCAGCTCAATGCGTGAGCCGTCGTGAAATTTCGTCGTGGAGATCAGCTTGACAAGCCCGATTTCCCCGGTTGCTGCGACATGCAGACCGCAACAGGCGCAGAGGTCAATATCTCCGAATTTGACAAGCCGCACCCAGCCGGACAGCTCATTTTTACTGCGGTAGGGAAGCGTGTGCAGTGTTTCCGCATCGGGATAGAGAAATTCCGTGCGGATATTCTGATAAATCGCGTGGTTGACTTCGCTTTCCACGCTTTTCAGCTCCTGCGCGGAGACTTCACCGCTGAAATCAATGGTGATGACTTCGCTTCCCATGTGAAAACCGACATTTTCGTAGCCGAAGCGGCGGTGCACGATGCCGGAAACAAGATGCTCGCCGGAATGCTGCTGCATGAGCATAAAACGGCGTTCCCAGTCAATTTTGCAGGTCACTGTCTCGCCGACTGTCACGGCTGCATTGCACAGATGGACGATTTCACCGTCGTGCTCGGAAACATCAAGAACATTCGCATTTCCGAGCGTGCCGAGATCGCAGGGCTGACCTCCGCCGGTGGGATAGAAGATCGTTCGGTCAAGGATAACGGCAAAGCCGCCCTTTGCAGGCGCACAGGAGATGACACAGGCGGTCTCCTCAGTCAGATATTGGTTTACATAATATAGCTTCCCGGTAGCCATAGCCATCCTCCGTTCAATCAGAGCATTTTCTATATTATAGCAAAATTACCCTGATAATTTCAAGCATAGAAAAGCGGCACCCCGTGAGGAGTGCCGCTTTTGATACATGTTTTATTTGTACAGGTAGCTGCACTTGCTGCGGACAGTGAGGATGAACAGCTCAATATCCTTGGGCAGGTCATTCGCGCTGTCGAGATCGACGATCATTTCCTCTGCCAGACGGACGCGTACCTTTCCGTCCTCACGGAACAGGAAGCCGAAGTTCTTGGAATCGTCCATATCCTTCTCGGTCTGGAAGAGCGTGAACTTGTCGTGGCACGGCTCGGAAGCGTACGGGCAGAAGTGCGTGCAGTTGCCGCACTCGTTGCACATTTTGTCGATATGAAGGATCTCATGTCTGCCGTCCGCCAGCTTAATGACGACATTGGCGCGGTTCGGGCAGGAGTCTGCGCAGTTTTCGCAGACGGTGCTGCAATCAAGGCAGCGGCTGCCTTCACAGCAGGCGTCCTTGCTCATCTTGAGGATGCCCTTCTTTGCAATGGCTTCTGCCTTGGTGACATAGGCCTGATCGGGAATCTCGTATTCGTGCTTGCTGCCGATGACGATTTCAGCAAACTTTGCAGCATCGGCAATGCCCTCTACGACTGTGGCAGGACCGCGGTGGCAGTCGCCTGCGGCGTAGACACCTTCGATATTGGTCTTAAAGTCCGGACCCTTGCGGCCCATTTCAATGCCGTTGGCTGCCATCAGGTCTGCATCGACCTTCTCACCGACCGCGGAAATAACAAGGTCACAGGGAATCTCAAAGAATTCGCCGGTAGCAACGGGGCTGCGGCGACCGGAGGCATCCGGCTCACCGAGAACCATCTTTTCGAGCTTGAGCTTGCCGTCCGCCTGCTTGATCGGAGCTGCCAGCTCAACGAACTTCACACCGTCTTCGATGGCGAGCTTCAGCTCATGCTCATCGGCGGGCATGTACTTCTTGGTGCGGCGGTAGACGATAGTAGCGTCAGCACCCATGCGCTTTGCGACACGGGCGGCATCCATTGCGGTGTTGCCGGCACCGACAACAACGACGGAACCGGACAGGCAGGGCTTGACTTCTTTCTTCATGTCCTTCATCCAGCCGATGACACCGACTACATTGCCCTCAATATCCAGCGTGCCGGCCTTCCATGCGCCGACTGCCATGAGGATGTGGGTATAGCCCATTGCTTTCAGCTCTTTGACGGAGGGAGCAGGTGCGCCGAGCTTGACTTCGATGCCGTACTTCTGCATCAGGGCGACATCCTTGTCAATGGCTTCGTCCGTGATACGGAATGCGGGGATGACATGGCGCGGTACGCCGCCAAGGCTGTTCTCGCGCTCAAAGATCGTGGTTTCCACACCGGCTCTGCCGAGGAAATATGCTGCTGCGATGCCGGTCGGACCGCCTCCGACGATGGCGACCTTCTTGCCGGCGACCTTTGCCGGTGCTTCGATAGATGCCATCAGAGCGTTATAGCCCTTCTTCGCTGCGATCAGCTTGGTGTCGCGGATCTGCACGGATTCGTCATAGAAGTTGCGGGTGCACTTATTCTGGCAGCGATGTGCACAGATGGTGCCGGTGATGAACGGAAGTGCATTCTTCTCCGTGATGAGCTTCAGAGCCGGTCCGTACAGCCCCTTTCTGCAAAGCTCGATATACTCGGGAATATCCTGCGAGATGGGGCAGCCGCCCTTACACGGTGCGGTGAAGCAGTCCATCCAGGGCACGCGCTCAGCACTCTTGCGCTCGGGCAGCGGCTTGATGGGCTTGAGGTGATGGAAATTGGTGTGGCTGTCAACAGACAGTGCTTCGATCGCGGCGGAATCGGTGCCGGCAAATGCCTTGAAGGGCATACCTTCGACCTTTTCACACATCTGCTTCAGACGGTTGTAGCCGCCGGGCTTGAGAATGGTCGTTGCAACGGTGATCGGCCAGATGCCTGCGGCAAAGAGCTTATCACAGTTGAAGAATTCTGCGCCGCCTGCGAAGGACAGACGCATCTTGCCCTTGAACTGCCTGGAGATGCGGTTGCACATCTCGATCGTCAGCGGGAAGAGGCTGCGGCCGGACATATACATCTCGTTGCCCGGAAGCTCACCGCGGGTGGTGTCGACGGGGAAGGTGTTGGAGAGCTTCAGACCGAATTCTACGCCGGTCTTGTCTGCCAGAGCCTGCAGACGCTCAAACATCGGGACGGCATCTGCCCACTGTAGGTCTTCGTTGAAGTGGTGCTCGTCAAATACGATGTAATCATAGCCCATGGAGTCCAAAATGGAGCGGGCGGTCTTGTAGCCGAGGATGGTCGGGTTGCACTTGACAAAAGTGTTGACCTTCTTCTCGCTGATGAGGTAAGTCGCAATGCGCTCGATCTCATCGGGAGGACAGCCGTGCAGGGTGGACAGGGTAATGGAGCGGGAGACCTTCGGGGAGATGGCATCGATGAAGTCTGCCTCCTCCGGGAAGAATTCCTTGAGGACTTCCTTGCACTCGGCAAACTGCTTCGTCTTGGAAGCGTCCTTCATGTTTTCAATGTAGGAATTGACCTTGTCACCCTTGATGCCTTCCAGATCGTAGCCGACGGACATATTGAATACGAAGCCGTCAGGATCGCCGAAGCCGTAGACCTTAGACAGTACCTTCAAGGCACACCATGCCTTGATATATTCGTCCTGTGCCTGCGGGACGGTCAGCTCTGTGGACCATTCCTGGTTATAGCCCTCGTCATC
>PITX01000028.1 GCA_017577345.1 Clostridiales bacterium | reverse complement strand
GTCAAGCGCTCATTTTGCAGTGCCTTGATCGTTTCGCGTGATGCTGTTTCAATATCTGCCTGATAATACTTTTCCATAGCTGCTACATTTTTGCTCCTAACGCAAATGCTTTCTGATTAAGTTCAAGAAATTTAGGCGGTACGCTCTGCGCAATCGCCTCCTGCCATTCCTCAGGTGTAAAGTCGAAGTATTTCGACAGTCTGCCCATCAGAACAAGGTTGACCGCCTTGGATGAACCTGCTTCCTCGGCAAGAGAAAGAGCGTCAAAGGCGTCAATATGATAGCCCGCCGCTTTCATTTTTTCCACAAGCTGTGCAGGATATTCCGCCGCGCCGGTGATGACGGGCATCGGATTGACCTGCTGTGTGTTTGTGACGATGGTGCCGTCCGGGCGTAAAAACTGCGTCCAGCGAGCAGCTTCAAGCAGCTCAAACGACACGATAAAGTCAGCCTCGCCGGTATCAATGACCGGAGAACAGACACGGTCGCCGTAGCGGACATAGGTGACGACACTGCCGCCGCGCTGACTCATACCGTGAACCTCAGAAACCTTGACATCGTAGCCGCGTGTCAGAAGGAGTCTGCCTAAGAGTTTACTTGCAAGCAGGCTTCCCTGTCCGCCGACACCGACGATCATAATATTTTTCGTTTTCATACTCAGCCCTCCTGCAATGCGTCAGATTTGCAAAGCTGACGGCATACGCCGCAGCCGGTGCAGAGCGTAGTATCGACTTTCGCCTTACCGTCAACAAAGCTGATGGCAGGACAGCCGATCTTCATGCACGCCTTGCAGCTCTTGCACTTTTCGGTGTCAACATGAAGCGGTGCTTTGTGCTTCACATATTTCAGAAGCGCACAGGGCCTGCGGGAAATGATGACCGAAGCCTCCGGCGCGGCAAGCTCTTCCTTAATTACGCTTTCGCACTGTTCCAGATCATACGGGTCAACCACTCTGACGCGGTGAATGCCGAGAGCATGACAGAGTGCCTCCAAATCGACCTTCGCAGCAGGATCACCCTTGAGATTAAACCCGGTGGTCGGATTCTGCTGATGGCCGGTCATGCCGGTAATGGAGTTATCTAAAATGATAACGGTACTGTTGGAATCGTTATAGGCGATGTTGACAAGACCGGTCATGCCGGAGTGCATAAAGGTCGAATCGCCAATCACCGCGACGGTGTTGCCATCGGTTTTTCCACTATTCGCTTTATTAAAGCCGTGAATACCGGAGACAGATGCACCCATGCAGATGACGCTGTCAATTGCATTCAGCGGAGCAACTGCGCCGAGCGTGTAGCAGCCGATGTCACCGATGACATTGAGCTTCAGCTTTTTGAGGGTATAATACATGCCGCGGTGCGGACATCCGGCGCACATGACAGGCGGACGCGGCGGAATTGCCTCATCAAGCGCACTGCCCTGCGGCACAGACAGACCGAGACCAGCCGCGACCTTGTTCTGCGACAGCTCATCAATATTGGAGAACAGATTCTTACCCTCGACCGTCAGACCGAGCGTTTTGCAATAGTCCTCAACAAAGCCGTCCAGCTCCTCTACGACCACAACACGGTCAACAGAGGCAGCAAAGCTCTTGAGCAGCTTATCGGGAAGCGGCCAGATCATGCCGAGCTTCAGCACGCTGACATCCTCACAGCAGACCTCACGCACATACTGATAGGAGGTGCTGGAGGTGATGATACCGAGCTTGCGGTCTGTTCCCTTTTCCCAGCGGTTGCAGGGAGCGGTTTCCGCAAAATCCGCAAGGGCCTTGAGCCTTGCTTCCACGACCGGATGACGCTTCTTGGCAAAGCCGGGCATCATGATGTACTTCGGGGGATTCTTTTCGTATGTCTTCTGCGCAGGCTCGACACGCTCCGACGGCTCAACAATGCTCTGCGAATGTGCCACTCTGGTGCACATTTTCAGCAGAACAGGCGTATCGAACTGTTCGGAAATCTCGTAGGCAAGCTTAGCAAACGCAATACCCTCGGCAGAATCGGACGGCTCCAGCATCGGGAGCTTTGCCGCCTTGGCATAGTTCCTGGAATCCTGCTCGTTCTGCGAGCTGTGCATACCGGCATCGTCTGCAACGGCGATGATCATACCGGCATTGACACCTGTATAGGAGATCGTAAACAGCGGATCAGCGGCAACATTCAGACCGACATGCTTCATGCCGCAGAAGCTGCGCTTCCCTGCCAGCGATGCGCCGAATGCCGCTTCCACAGCGACCTTTTCATTCGGTGCCCACTCTGCGTAGATTTCCTGATATTTTGCGGCACATTCCGTGATTTCCGTACTCGGAGTGCCGGGATAGCTGGACACGAATGAGCATCCGGCTTCGTATAAGCCTCTGGCAACCGCTTCGTTGCCGAGCATAAGTTGTTTCATTCAGCTTCCTCCATTTATTTTTTCACCTATTTTAATGCAGGAGCGCTTGATATGCAAGCGTTAATTTGTGGTCTGTGCCTCGACCAGACGACCGTGGCAGTATTTTTCGCGCAGTACGGGCTTTTCAATCTTGCCGGTCGGGTTACGCGGTACTTTTTCGAAAATGATCTTGCGCGGACGCTTGTAGCGCGGCATACCAAGGCAGAATTCGTTGATTTCGTCCTCTGTGCAGGTCACGCCGTCCTTTAATTCGATAATTGCAGCTGCAATCTCACCAAGTCTGGGATCAGGAAGACCGATGACGGCTACATCCTTGATCTTGCTGTGGGCTCGCAGGAAGTCTTCAATCTGTACCGGATAGAGGTTTTCACCGCCGGTAATGATGACATCCTTCTTACGGTCTACGAGATAGATAAAGCCGTCCTCATCATACTTTGCCATATCGCCGGTGTAGAGCCAGCGATCCTTGATGACTTCATCTGTCGCTTCCTTGTTCTTATAGTAGCAAAGCATGACGCCCGGACCTTTAACGATCAGCTCACCGACCTCGCCGTCAGCAACGGGATCTCCCTGCTCGTCGACGATCTTCGCCTCCCATCCGAAGCCGGGCTTGCCGATGGCACCGACCTTGTGGATATTCTCCACACCGAGATGGACACAACCCGGTCCGATGGATTCGGAAAGGCCGTAGTTGGTATCGTACTGATGATGCGGGAAGATTGCTTTCCAGCGGTTGATCAGACTGGGCGGGACAGGCTGTGCGCCGATGTGCATCAGCCGCCATTGGTCGAGCATGTAGTGTGAAATATCCACTTTGCCGGAGTCGATGGCATCCAGAATGTCCTGCGCCCAGGGCACAAGCAGCCAGACGATCGTGCATTTTTCCTCCGAAACGGCACGCAAAATCCACTCGGGCTTTACGCCGCGCAGAAGTACGGCACGGCTGCCGGAGAGCAGGCTGCCGAACCAGTGCATTTTTGCGCCGGTATGATAAAGCGGCGGGATGCAGAGGAAAACATCATCGCGCGTCTGACCGTGATGGTTCTGTTCTGTCTTGCAGGAGCTGACCAGAGCGCGGTGATTATGCAAAATCGCCTTCGGAAAGCCGGTCGTGCCGGAGGAGAAATAGATCGCAGCATAATCCTCTTCGGTAAGCTCTACAGGAGGAGCAGAGCGCGCGCAGTAGTTTACAAGCTCAAGATAGGACTCTGCAAAGGGCGGCACATCCTTGCCGACATAGAACATCATCTTCACGCGATTCATGCTCTTGACGATCGGATTGATGCGGTCGGAAAATTCCGGACCGAACACCAAGACCTCCACATCTGCAAGGTCAACGCAGTATTCGATCTCATCGCTCGAATAGCGGAAGTTCATCGGCACGGCAAGTGCGCCTGTCTTCAGAATACCGAAATAAATCGGGAGCCATTCAAGGCAGTTCATCAGCAGAATACCGACCTTTTGACCCTTTTTAATGCCGCGGCTTAAAAGAAGATTGGCAAAACGGTTTGCTTGGTTGTCAAACTGCTCCCAGGTCATCTCTCTGCGGTAAGGAAGATCCGTGCGCGTATTCTCAATCAGGCTGAAGTCACGCCATGTCTTAGCACGGTCGCGTTCCTCGGACGGATTGATCTCGACCAGTGCGACCTCCGAACCGTACAGTCTTGCATTTCTCTCCAGAAAATCGGTAATTACCATAAATATATCTCCTTTGTAAACAAAATCGCCCTCTGCTTGCGCAGAGGACGAGAATTCCCGTGGTACCACCTCTATTTGGTCTCAACGGATCAAAAGATCCCTCGCTGTAACGGGCGCAACCGTTCTTGCCTACTAATCATCTGTTCGGCAAGACCGCTCGGAAAGGTATTCCGTCTGCGCGCTGCCGCTGCCTTGCACCGACCGGCAGCTCTCTAAGGTGCGTACGCAGATGTACTTGGTTTCGTCATCGCGTTATCTTTTGAAAATACTTTATCACTTTTAATCGCTAAAGTCAAGCGAAATTTTTATTATTTTTTTGGAAAAGGGCTTTGCAGAACAAAACCGTTCATCCCGGCTTTTGCAACCAGCGTGCCAAGCTCGTCACGGATAGTGACATCATATAAAGCGACGGTGCGCCCCTGCTTGACCACATCGGCAACGGCAATCAGCAGCTTCCCCTTTGCGGCATTCAGAAAGGTTATGTCACCGTGCAGAGAAATTGTGTTGGTATTCTCCGCATGTGCGTTTGCTGCGACCGCCGCTGCAAAATCGGCAAGGGTAAAGATCGCGCCGCCCATCACAGTGCCTCTTGCGTTCAGGTGCTTCGGTAAAATAGGCATATGGCAAACAGCATGGCCGATTTCGGCAGATTCAATCGTAATCTCTGCGGCTTCAGTTGCAAATCTATCGGCAGAAAAGGCACTCCTGATTTCTTCGAGCGTTCTCATTTTCTTCCCTCCTATCTTAATTTTGTATTAGTATATCATTTTCAATGTGAAATGCAACGATTTATATTGCAAAAATGTCTTGTTGGTGGTAAAATATATTGGAATTTTGAGAATTCTGTAATCAGACTTGAAAGGAAGCGTTTGCATGACAACAATTGACATTTATTCCGGCTTTCTCGGTGCGGGCAAAACGACCCTGATCAAAAAAATGATCAAGGAAGCCTATACCGGCGAGAAAACCGTTCTGATCGAGAACGAATTCGGTGAAATCGGCATTGACGGCAGCTTCATGCAGGAGGCAGGCATTCAGGTCAATGAAATGAACTCCGGCTGTATCTGCTGTTCCCTCGTCGGCGATTTCAGCAAGGCACTGAAGCAGGTCATCAGCGAGTATCAGCCCGACCGTATTCTGATTGAGCCGTCCGGCGTCGGCAAGCTGAGCGATGTCATTGCGGCAGTTCAGCGTTCTGTCAGCGGTGATGTGCAGCTCGGCTGCTTTGTGACCGTCGCCGATGCAACAAAGTGCAAGGTTTATCTGAAGAATTTTGGCGAATTCTACAGCAACCAAATTGAAACTGCCTCTGCGATCATCCTCAGCCGTACCGGCTCCATTGCGGAAGACAAGCTGAATACCGCAGTTTCCCTGCTCCGCGAGCATAACAAGGAAGCCGTCATCATCACAACACCGTGGGATGAACTGACAGGTCAGCAGTTTTTTGAAGCGATGCAGCATCAGAATTCTCTGACGGAGGAGCTTGCGGAACTGATCGAGCACGAGCATCACCACCATCACGACGATGAGGAATGTGACGACCCCGACTGCTCCTGTCATCATCACCATCACCACCATGAGGATGAAGAGCACTGCCACCATCACCACCATGAGGATGAAGAGGAATGCTGCCACCACCATCATCACGACCACGAAGACGGTGAAGAGCATCATCACCACCATCATCACGGTCACGATGCCGACGAGGTGTTCCAAAGCTGGGGCGTTGAAACGCATAAGAAATTCAGCAAGGATGAGCTGCGCGACATCCTGACAGTGCTTGACAATGACGAAAACTACGGTATCGTGCTTCGCGCAAAGGGCATTGTCCGGTCAACGGACGGTACCTGGCTGCACTTTGACCATGTTCCCGGTGAAATTGACATCCGCAGCGGCTGTGCCGCTGTCACGGGTCGCCTGTGCGTGATCGGATCGAAACTGAAAGAGGCTGAAATCATCAAGCTGTTTGGCGTATAAGGAGGCAAAATATGCCTGTTCCCGTTTATGCATTTACCGGTTTTTTGGATTCCGGCAAGACAAAATTTATTCAGGAAACGCTTTGCGACACGCGCTTTAACTCCGGTGAGCGCACATTGCTTCTGATCTGTGAGGAAGGCGAAGAGGAATACGATGTATCCGCCTATCCCTATCAGCATGTTTATTTGGAAACTGTGGATCAGGAAAGCGTGACAACGCAGGAGCTGCAGGAGCTGTCCAAAAAGCACCGCTGTGAACGCGTTGTGGTGGAACTCAACGGCATGCTGCAGGTCGGCACATTCTATCAGAAAATGCCGGAGGACTGGCAGATCGCGCAGGAGGTCATGTTTGCCGACGCATCTACGATCATGAGCTACAACTCGAATATGCGCTCTCTTGTGGTAGACAAGCTGACCGGCTGTGAAATGGTCGTCTTCAACCGCGTTCCTGCCGGATCGGACATCATGCCGTTTCACAAGCTGGCGCGTGCACTCAACCGCCGCGTCGGTATTCTCTATGAGTACACGGACGGTAAGACCGAGTTTGATGAAATTGAAGACCCCCTGCCATTTGATCTCAATGCCCCGATCATCGAGATCAAAGACGATGATTTTGCCCTGTGGTATCGCGACATCAGCGAAGAGCCTAAAAAATACAAGGACAAAACCGTACGCTTTAAGGCGCAGGTTGCGCGCTTACGACGCGAAAAGGACGGTTTCTTTGCACCGGGTCGCTTTGTGATGACCTGTTGCGTGGAGGACATCCAGTTTATGGGATTGCCCTGCAAATATGAAAAGAGCGACGAGCTCCATGCCCGCGAATGGGTCACGGTGACGGCGAAGATCAATGTCCGCTTCCACTCGATTTACCGCGGCATCGGTCCGGTTTTGGAGGCTTTGGAGGTTTCCCCTGCCGAGCCGGCACAAAATGAAGTCGCAACATTCTGATAATAAAAAATTCACCCGTTCAGAGGGTGAATTTTTTTATTCTTCTGCAAACGGTTTATTTTTCAAAACGACCTCTCGGATAAAGTGATAGGTCTCTTTTTCACCTTGATCGCGCAGCATCGTCAGAAGGAAAACCAGCTCACGCTTTGTCTGCGGGTGCATCATTGAGGATTCCCGTGCCTCCTGCGAACGCTCCAGATATTCCAGCGCGTCACCGTCTTTATAATCTTTGCCGTGGTAGGTCTTGCAGGCGGCGATCCGATCCATCACCATTTCTGTAAGATATCTGCGCGGCATCGGAACGGGCTCATAGCGTCTGGTCTCTAAGTTGAGATCCGTCCAGTATTCAAAATGGTGTTTATTTCTGCCCTTGTGGTGCATCCACGCTTTGGAATAGCCGAAGAGCTCGCGCTCTCTGGAATTCGGACTGCGTGTGCCCTGATAGTATCGGATTCCGGCACCGAATTCCGTCGGGGAATATTTGGATAGATCGTGCGTCAGTCCCTGACGGTATAAACCGACGGCGAAGCAGCCTTTCCGGACTGCCCGACGGTGCTTTGCTACGGTGCGGAAATGTTTCAGAATGTACATTGTTTTCCTCTATTCTTCCAGTGCTTTTTCCAGCTTTTGCAGTGCTTTCTTTTCAATCCTGCTGACATAACTGCGGCTGATGCCGCACTTTTGCGCGATCTCCCGTTGTGTCAGCGGTTTCCGGTTGCCGATGCCGTAGCGCAGGAGAATAATCTGTTTCTCTCTCGGCTCGAGACAGGTTTCAATCTTGATATATAGCTTCGTGTAGATTTCTTTATCGGAAAGCTGCTCAAAAAGATCGTCCTCCGAGCAGATCACATCCATTAAAGAAAGGGCGGTACCATCCTTCCCTGTTTCGATAAATTCCGACAGGGATACATCCGACGCACTTTTGCGCTGACCGCGGAAGTACATCAGGATCTCATTCTCTACGCATCTTGCCGCATAGGTCGCAAGCCTTGCACCTTTTGAGGCATCAAATGTCGAAATTCCCTTGATCAGTCCGATCGTCCCGATGGAGATCAGATCCTCCTGATCGGCAGTCTGCGTGTAATATTTTTTCATGATGTGCGCAACCAGGCGTAAATTCCGCTCGATCAGTATATTTCTTGCATTCAGATCGCCCTGCGCGGAAAGCTCCAGATAGTGCGCTTCCTCCTTGGCACTGAGCGGCTTGGGAAATGAGCCGGTGCCGTTGGAAAGACGCAGGGAATACAGAATGCTGCTGATCATCAGCCATACAGCCGCGCCCAGCATCCAACCACCTCCGAAACAGCATATTCAGAGGCGGCAAGTCCCTATGACGGAAATCAGCTTTCGCGGGTGATCAGACGGTTGGCAAGGGAAATCAGGAAGTCTGCGTTATCAAAGCAGTCAAGCGCGGCAATCGCCTTCTGCGTTTCGCCCGCGACCATTTTTTCACATTCCTCCACGCCGTAAAGACGGACAAAGGTGTTCTTGCGCTCGTCCACGCCGGTGGCTTTCCCGAGCTTGTCCGCATCACCGACAACATCCAGAATGTCGTCACGAATCTGGAACGCCAGACCGAGATGCCCGGCATATTCTGCAGCAGCATTTTGCTGTGCTTTTGTACCACCTGCGGCAATTACACCGAGCTGACACGCTGCGGAAATCAGTGCGCCGGTCTTTCGGGACTGAATGTCATAGACCTCCTGAGCCGTACAGACGCGCTGTTCGGCATCCATATCGAGGATCTGACCGCCGACCATCCCGAGCTCTCCTGCGCACAGACTGAGCACGCGAACGGCTTCCACAATACGCTCCGACGGAAGGTCTGCTGATGCAAGCTGTCCGAACGCCGCTGTCAATAGCGCATCTCCTGCCAAAAATGCCGTTGCTTCACCGTATACCTTGTGGTTGGTCAGCTTCCCTCTGCGATAATCGTCATTATCCATGCACGGAAGGTCATCGTGAATTAAGCTGTAGGTATGCACCATTTCGATCGCCGCTGCAAACGGCAATGCGCTATTGGTGCTGCCGCCGCAAAGCTCACAGAAGGCAAGCACGAAAATCGGGCGCAGTCGTTTGCCGCCTGCAAGCAGGCTGTAGCGCATCGACTCAAAGAGGATTTTCTGCGGCTGATTTTCCGTAAAGCATTCGTGCAGATAGGCTTCTATCAAATCATGATAATTCTGCATCATCGACAAGCTCCGTTTCCTCCGGTGTACCGTCTGCGCCCTTGGTAAGGCGAACGACCTTCATTTCCGCTTCATCCAAAAGCTTTGTGCAGGAGGAAACCAGCTGTGTTCCCTCTTCAAACAGCTTTAATGCGTCCTCCAGCGGCACATCGCCGCATTCCATCTTCTGCACGATTTCGTCCAGACGAGTGACAGACGCTTCAAAGCTCTGCGATTTTGATTTCATTTCTGTACCTCCTGTACCTGCGTGATTGCCGCACCGTCGGAAAATTGAACGGTGATCTGATCACCGACGGTCACCTTGCCGACCGACTTTATTAGCTCTCCCTGCCCGTCTGTTGTCATGGAATAGCCGCGCGATAAAACCTTTAAGGGACTCATCGCGTCGAGCTTTGCTGTCAGACGGACGAATGTCTCACGCTTGCGATTTAATAAACTCAATGACGCGCTGCACAGACGCTGATGCGTGTGATCCAAGCGGAGTCTGCGGTCATTGATATAATTCACCGGGGTTCTCAATGAGCGTGCAGAGGCAAGCGAATAAAGCCGCTGCCGCTCCTGCTTTAAGCGCCTCTGCATGAGTGTCAGAAGCAGGGTTTGATTAGCCTGTACGGACTTGCGAAGCTCTGTCTGATCGGGAACGGCAAGCTCGGCGGCATTGGACGGCGTTGCGGCACGCAGATCGGCAACAAGGTCGGAAATTGTCACATCCGGCTCGTGTCCGACTGCGGAAATGACGGGGATTTCCGAATCGGCAATCGCATAGGCAACGCGTTCGTCGTTGAACGCCCACAAATCCTCAATTGACC
>PITX01000255.1 GCA_017577345.1 Clostridiales bacterium | reverse complement strand
ATAAATCAGGTTCGGATTCCCGATCTGCGGATTGGCGGAAATGATCTCACTCGTCCCGACCTGATATTTGACGGCAAGCTTCCACATGGTATCCCCGGCGGCAACGGTATGTGTGGCTGCAAACGCAGGCGTGGCCATGACAAGCACAAGTGCCATTGCCAAAACTGTACTGGTAATTTTCTTTTTCATTTGGCAGTACCTCCTTTTCCTGACAAAACGGTAACATTTTGTAACCATTCTGGCAAGGCACAATGTTTTCCTGCCTTGGCAGGAATAGGAAAGGCGACACAGGGCAAACTACCGACAAAACCTGATTGGGAGGAATGGGTATGGAAACACCTTGGACCGGCACGAAGCTGCCGCACTATCCGCGGCTTGAGGAAAAGCTATATACCGATGTTGCCGTCATCGGCGGAGGCATCACGGGTATCCTTACGGCGTACTTTCTGCACAAGCAGGGCGTGCGCGTCGTTCTTTTGGAGGAGGATCGCCTTGCCGGCGGCACCACCGCGCGCACAACAGCAAAAATCACCGCCCAGCATGGCGTTTTTTGCGAGCAGCTGGTGCAGAATTTCGGGGTACACCTTGCCCGACAATACATGCAGGCAAATCTGCACGCCGTCAAGCAATACCGCAATCTGGTGGAAGAAAAAGGCATCGAGTGCGAGTTCTCTACCGCACCGTCCTATGTCTATGCAGCGCCGGACGGTCCCTCTCTCGAGCGCGAGATGGCGTATGCCGCCTACCTTGGCGCTCCGGCACATTTGTGTGTTCCGGACGAGCTTCCCTTTTCTGTTCGCGAGGCCGTCTGCTTTGAGCAGCAGGCGCAGTTTGATCCGCTCAAGTTCCTTGCAGCGCTCCTACCCGGTCTGACGATCTACGAGCATTCACCGGCGCGCGATATCCGCGGACACACCGTCCTGTGCGACGGTGGCAGCGTAACGGCAGATCACATTATTGTCACCACGCATTTCCCCATGCTGGACCGTCGCGGCCTCTATCCCCTGCGCATGTATCAGCAGCGTTCCTATCTTATTGCGCTTTCCGATGTCCCGATGCTTGAGGGTATGTACCTCGATGCAGGTTGTGACGGATGGAGTCTGCGGCGCAGCGGTGAGCTGCTGATCCTTGGCGGCGGCAGTCACCGCTGTGGAGAAAATCTTGGCGACAGCTACGAGTGTCTGCGCCGTCAGGCAAAAGCATGGTTTCCGCAGTCGAGAGAGGTATATGCCTGGTCCACGCAGGACTGCATGACGCTTGACGGTGTTCCCTATGTCGGGTTATACTCCTCGGCCGCGCCGTTCCTCCATGTTGCCACCGGCTTCGGAAAGTGGGGCATGACCAACGCAATGGCAGCCGCGACGATCCTCACCGCCGAGATCCTCGGCAATCACTCCCCGTATGCTGAGGTGTACTCCCCCACACGATTCTTCCCCTCAGCCTCAATCTCCACTCTGATGGAGGGCGCACTCTACGCCATTCGCGGAATCGGTCGTCGACTCTTCGTTCCGGGGGAGCAGGCTGCGGAAAATATTGCCCTGGGACACGGCGGAATCGTGCAGTATCACGGCAAAAAGTACGGTGTTTACCGCCATACGGACGGCTCCCTCTACGCCGTATCCCTCGCCTGTCCGCATCTCGGCTGTGAGCTTGCGTGGAATGATGACGAGAAAACATGGGACTGTCCCTGCCACGGCTCGCGCTTTGACTACACCGGACGGCGTCTGCATGAGCCGGCAAAGGCTGCACTCAAGCCATGCAAGGATTTCGGGCAGCGCGAAATATAAGGGGACGGCGTTTGCCGTCCCCTTATATATAGTATTTTTTTATTCTTCGCTCTCGCTTTGCGCAGCATTCGCACTGTTTTCCAGCAGCTCCGGATGCTTGAGATACCGCTGGAAACTCGCCCAAAACTGGGCGTATTCATGTCCCGTGCAAATGCGCTCGTCCAGAACGCAGGAAAGCGGAATCAGTTTCTTCCGGTATTCTCCGTTGATATAGTTGGCAACAGGCTTCCCCATGCAGATAAAGACACCGGTCGTGCCAAATTCATAGCAGTGGTGGAAAATCGCACTGGTGTTAATGGAGGCAAGATTGGTGATAAAAAGGCTCGTGTGGAACGGGCTTAAATCAATAATTTTGCGCGGCAGAAGACCGTAACGGTCCAGCAGCTTCACAAGACCCACCACCAGCGTCGGGAGCAGCGGAAGCGAGAGCATAAAGC
>PITX01000254.1 GCA_017577345.1 Clostridiales bacterium | reverse complement strand
CCGTCATAAAAGACGACTGCCTGCCCTGCGGTAATGGCACGCTGCGGCTCGGAAAACTCGGCGCGCACCGTTCCACCCCCCAATGGCGTGACTGCACACTCGCACTCTTTTTGGCTGTAGCGCGTCTTGGCGGTGCAGCGCACCTCACCCGTCGGCTCGCCCAAAATCCAGTTCACCCGGGAAGCAAGAAGGGTGGAGGCAAACAGCTCCGCATTATCGCCCAGCAGCACTGTATTGTCCGCCGCATTTTTGGAGATCACATACAGCGGCCGTCCGCCGCTGACGCCGAGGCCCTTGCGCTGACCGGTCGTATAGCCGATCAGTCCCCGGTGCCGGCCAAGCACCTTGCCGTCCCTGTCCACAAAGTTTCCCTCGGGCGCACGAACATTTCCGTACTCGCACAGGAAACGGTAGTAGTCACCATCCGGAATAAAGCAGATGTCCTGAGAGTCCTTCTTGTCCGCGTTGGGCAGCCCTGCCTCGGCAGCCTCGGCGCGGATCTGCGGCTTATCGAATTCGCCCACCGGCAGCAGCAGGTGAGAGAGCTGCCGCTGCGTGAGCTGATAGAGCACATAGCTCTGATCCTTGCCGCGGTCCCTGCCGCGCAGCAGGCGGTAAAGGCCGCTCACTTCGTCATAGTCCACACGGGCGTAATGTCCGGTGGCGATGTAGTCGTAGCCCATCTCCAGCGCACGATCCAGAAATACGCCGAACTTCAGCTCGCGGTTGCAGTCGATACAGGGGTTCGGCGTTCTGCCGGCGCAGTATTCGGACACGAATTTGTCCATCACGGAGCAGGCAAATCGCTGCGACTCCTCAAACACAAAAAACTTCATGCCCAGCTTTTCGGAAACTGCCCTTGCATCGGCAACATCATTGCCGCACAGCGCAAGCGTGGCGCCGTCACATTCATATCCCTGCTTCCGGAGCAGAACAGCGGTCGCGGAGGAATCCACACCTCCGCTCATTGCAATCAAAACCTTTTTCATCAATCCAAATACTTCTGCGTAAATGCCTCGGGATGCAGCCCATCGGACAGCTGCACCAAATACGGGTTAAAGCCGCCGTGGTAATCCATCTTCACATCATGCAGCCGGCCTTCCATCGACTTTTCGTTCGGCAAGGACACCGTAAAGGTCGCACCTTTGCCCTCTTCCGACTCTGCCACAATCCTACCACCGTGTCCCTGCGCAATGCGTCGACAAATCGCAAGTCCGAGGCCGAGGCCATGCGGCACGGGGTCAAAGCGATCCGTCTCCAAAAACCGGTCGAAAATCGTATCGAGCCGATCGGCAGCGATCCCGCAGCCGGTGTCGGCAACGCTGAGCAGAACAAATTTCCCGCCCGTTTTCACGCGCACGGATACCTTTCCGCCTCGCGGGGTAAACTTCAGCGCATTGGACAGAAGATTCAAAAGCATCCTCTTGATCCGCTCCGCATCCATGCCGATCACGCAGCTTTCCCGATCGGCGGAGAACGCAAGCGTCACGCCGTTCATTGCAAACAGTCCCTCGGTCTTTTCGCAGATCTCGCGGCACAGTCCCACAATGTCGTCATCATACCGCGGAAACAGTCCGACTTCGGCAAGCTTGCCGGCATCGCTCAGGTTTTCGATCACGCGGTACATCTGATAATAGCTCAGTGAAAAAACGGAGGCGGTTTGATCCAGCTTTTCGTCCTGATCCCGCGCCTGCGGCGGCACCAGACTCTGTGCGGAAGCGTAGACATTTGCCATCGCACCGCGCAGCTGCATGGCGACATTCGGCAGCACCTTGGTCAAAAGGTGCAGCTCCTCTTCGCTGTATTGCTTCATTCTCCCACCTCCTTAAGCATTCTGATGATAGCTTTTGCGCCATTTCGCACTCTCTGTCATGGAAATACCTGTAAAAGCTGATAGCAAAAGGATAGCAAAGATTCTGAAAAAAAACAAGATTTTTGTCGAAAACAAATGGGAGCAAGCGATCCAGAACAGAAAACTGCTCCGTATCGGGCGCACCCGACGCGACAGGTGCGCTCTTGCTTTTTATCGAAGCGGCGGTATAATAAAAGGGTACAGGCCCCGGCATCTGCGCCGGACAAAACCGGACAAATACGAGGTAATATCATGTTTCAGGGCTTCTCTCAAAATGCAATCGACTTTCTTTGGGGCATTCGATTCAACAACGACCGCGAGTGGTTTCTTGCCCACAAGCAGGACTATCTCGATGATCTTGACAAGCCCTTGCG
>PITX01000253.1 GCA_017577345.1 Clostridiales bacterium | reverse complement strand
GCATGAGAAGACCCATGATCGCGGGCAACTGGAAGATGAACAAGACGCCTGCGGAAACCGTTGCGTTATTACAGGAACTGAAGAAAATTCAGCCGAAGACCAATGTGGAAGTCGTGGTCTGTCCGATGACGGTCAGCCTGTTTGCCGCCTCTGCACAGCTCAAGGGCACGGAGATCCATCTCGGTGCGCAGAATGTGCATTTTGAGGACAAGGGTGCCTATACAGGAGAGGCAAGCTGTGCGAGCCTCAAGGAGCTGGGCGTGGAATATGTGATCCTCGGTCACTCCGAACGCAGGCAGTATTTTGCCGAGACGGACCAAACCGTCAACAAGAAGGTCTTGAAGGTGCTGGACAGCGGCATGAAGCCGATCATCTGTGTCGGAGAAAGTCAGGAACAGAAGCAGACCGGCATTACCGATGAAGTCGTCTGCCTGCAGACCAAGGCGGCACTGTGCGGCGTATCCACCGCGCAGATCACCGACTGCGTGATCGCCTATGAGCCGATCTGGGCGATCGGAACGGGCATGACCGCGACGGCTGCCGATGCCAACCGCACCATCGCCGCGATCCGCGGCGCGCTCAGGGATATGTTCGGCTATGTTGCCGAGAATGTGCGCATCCTCTACGGCGGCAGCATGAACGACAAGAACGCCAATGAGCTGATGAGCCAGCCGGAAATCGACGGCGGATTGATCGGCGGCGCAAGTCTGGTCGCCGAAAAATTTGAAAAGGTCGTTAATTACAACGGCTGACTGTGAATGAAAAAGGAAGCTGACAGATTGCTTTGCCAGCTTCCTTTTTCTGCTGTCACCAAAACCTCCGTTTGTCATAACATGGAATGAGCAAGGTGCTCAAAAAATTCTGGAGGTTTCTGTTATGAATTGCAATAACGGCGGTAACTGCTGGTGGATCATCATCCTTATCCTTTTGTTCTGCGGCTGTGGAAATAACAACGGCTGCGGCTGCGGCAACAACGGCATCAGCCTCGCGGGCGGCTGCGGTTGCGGCAACAACGGCTGCGGTTGCGGCTGCGACAACGGCTGCGGCTGCTAAGATAAATATATCGCGGAGGGGTTCATCCCCTCCGCTTGAATTTCAGCATATCATGTGATATAATATCCGACAGAACGACCTCAGAAGGAGGCACAGAGAATGGATATCAATCAATTCTCCGAGAAGGACAATACTGTCGCCGAATCGGAATCAGCATTATCGGAACTCGAAAGCAGCGGAGAAGCACCGCTTCCTTTGAAGAAAAAACGAAGCCGTAAAATGGGCGTAGCCGCCTTCTGCGCAGCATTTACTGCGCTACTGCTGCTTGCTGCGATTGCAATTTACGGCTTTCTCCGTTACCGCAACGGTGCGCTTGCCGGGACGGACATCAGTATTTTCTCTTTCATTATTACCGCAGGAGCAATTCTTGCGGGAATCGGACTTGTCCTTGCCGTCATTACGCTGTTCCTGAAAAAGCAGAGAAAGGGCTTTGCCGTCAGCGCGCTTCTGATCGCGCTTGTGGTGCTGTTGATTTGCATCGGCGCAATGTATGCCTACCAGTACATCTTCAGTCAGCTCAACCACGATGAAATTTTCAGCAGCCTGAGCGATGATGATCTGAATGTCGTTAAAATCAATAATGGCGAGGTCATTCGTGAGACAGCACCGATTGAGAGCACGGTCTCGTTGGAGGAGCTGGAGGAGCAGGCGAAACAGATGGAAGTCGAATTTGAGCATCTGACGAATGAGGACATTCCGGAGGAAGCACTGGAAAAGATGAACACCGGTGCGCCGGAGGGGCCGAGTTATCTGCTTGACGGCTCAGAAAAGATCACAAATTTTATGCTTTTCGGAACAGACCGTCTCGGCTCATCGGATGCAAACATTCTGCTTTCCGTAGACCGCGTGCATCATAAGATCAAGCTGATCTCCATTGCCCGCGACTCCTATGTGATGATGCCGCAGTGGGGCAGCTACTCCAAGCTGACGCTTGCCTATAACTTCGGTGGACCCCAGGGCTCCATCCGGACGATCAATCACAACTTATCACTGAACATTAAGGATTATATTTCCGTCGATTTCGAGCAGCTTATTGATATTGTCGATCTGCTCGGCGGCGTGGATGTCGAACTGAGCGAGACCGATCAGTGGAGGTATAACAGCCACATGGACGGCGAACGCGCTCTGGCATATTCCCGCGACCGTTCCGATAATGAGATCAACAGAACAGGTCGTCAGAGAAAGGTCGTCCTTGCGATGATGGACAAGGTGCGCCTG
>PITX01000252.1 GCA_017577345.1 Clostridiales bacterium | reverse complement strand
GCTTTATCCCATTGTCGGAGATAAAAAGTCCTGTGCAGACTACATCAGCTCTTTTATCGGTACCATCGGCAATATTGATTTCACCGCATCATTCCTTTGCATTGCCATACCGGTCTTCTGGTGCAGTATCCTGCGTTTTAAGGAAAAAATGCGTTTTCTTCTGCTGATACCGCTTCTGCTATGCCTTTATATCCTCCTGAAGATCCGCGTTGCCGCAGGCTATGTCGGAATTTTTGTCGGGACGCTGTTATCTCTGCCCGTCGTCATTCCGTGCACAGCAAAAAAGCGTCTGCTGCTTCTGATTTCTGTTATTTCTGTATTTCTCGCCGCGGGTATTTTAATCTATTGCATTGATTTTCAGCAGCGTGATCTGCACGATATTCATGAAGTGTTTCACGGAAATTTCAAAGGCAGATACGGTTCGGGCAGAATATATATATGGAAGCAGACGATCCGTGCCATACCCGATCACCTCTGGTTCGGCAACGGACCGGATACCATGTCTCAGATGGCATTCGCGAGGTTGAATTTTTTCAATAATAACAACGAATTAGTATACGCGAAAGTCTTTGATGCGGCTCATAACGAATACCTGACCACGCTGTTCCATCAGGGAATATTTGCGTTGATGGCGTACCTTTCCGCTTTGACGGTCAGTATCGTTCAGTGGTTCTGTCAGGCACAGACAAAGCCGGCTGCCGCGATTGCCGGCACTGCCGTGCTGTGCTATTCCCTTCAGGCTTTCTTCGGTATCAGTCAGCTGATCACTTCACCATTCTTCTGGTGCGTTTTCGCTATACTGGTTGCTGTATTGCAAGACAAAAAGGAACAGCTTTCGTCATAAAAATTGACTTTGGTCAGAACTGGACTTATAATATACAAAAATACCGAAATCGGAGGTATCTCTTATGGCAAACAGACCATTCGGAAGGCAAAAGCATGTAACCGGTCAGGGCGAGCATGTCGGCAGACGCGGTGAAGGTCTCGGAACGGGACCGATCGGTAATTCCGGCGGCTATCAGGACAGACCCGGTTCTGAACATGGCGGACGCAGAAAAGGTACATTTTTCGGCGGCAGCTCCGGCTCTGACAGTGGGACGACTCGCGGCTTCGGCGGAAAAGGTCTGATCGCAATTATTATTGCCGCTGTTCTGTTTTTCGGCGGCGGCGGTTTGGGACTGGGCGGACTGTTCGGCGGCGGCAGTGAAACGCCTGCACAGCAACAGCAAGCCGGTTCTTTCTCATTGCCCGGCCTGTCCGGTCTCGCAGGTCTCTTCGGCGGCAGCGGCGAAGGCACTGTATCAGCTGACTGGACAAAGGAAAGCAACACCGGCAAGCTGAATACGAAAGTTGATTCCTCTGCACGGGAAAAGCGTACCGTGATTTACGGCGACGGCAGCGATCAGGTCACTGTCATGGTCTATCTCTGCGGTACCGATCTGGAATCAAAAAACGGCATGGCATCCGCCGATTTGCAGGAAATGTGCAATGCTACGCTCAGCAGCAAGGTCAATGTCCTTGTCTATACCGGCGGCTGCAAAAACTGGAAGAATGACTTTGTCAGCAGCAGTAAGAATCAGATTTATAAGGTTGAAAACGGCGGCATGCGTTGTCTGGTCAAGGATGACGGCAGTGCGTCCATGACCAAGCCCGCTACCCTCACAGGCTTTATCAATTACTGCACGAAAAACTATCCGGCAAACCGCTATCAGCTGATCTTTTGGGATCATGGCGGAGGCTCCTTGAGCGGCTATGGCTATGACGAAAACAACAAAAATTCCGGCTCCATGACCCTGAGCGGTATCAATGAAGCATTGAAAAATTCCAAAACCACCTTTGATTTTATCGGCTTTGATGCCTGCCTGATGGCGACAGCGGAAAATGCCCTTATGCTCACGGGCTATGCAGATTATCTGATTGCTTCGGAGGAAACAGAGCCGGGCATCGGCTGGTACTACACAAACTGGCTGACTGCTTTGGCTAGGGGTCCGGGGATGGCAACACTGAAAATCGGTCAGGCAATTGTCGATGACTTCGTGCAGCACTGCAATGACCAGTGCAGAGGGCAGAAAGCGACCCTTTCCGTGATCGACCTTGCGGAGCTGGAGGCAACTGCACCGCAGAAGCTCAAGGTCTTTGCCTCTGCGACCTCCGAGATGATCCGCAATGACGGCTACCAGGAGGTTTCCGATGCCAGAAGCAGTACCAAGGAATTCTCATCATCGAACAAAATCGATCAGGTCGATTTAATTCACCTTGCCTACAACATGGGCAACGATGAGGGTGAAGCACTGGCAC
>PITX01000251.1 GCA_017577345.1 Clostridiales bacterium | reverse complement strand
GTCTCTGCCAGCCCCAGGAAGCGTGGCTGTTTGCCTTGCCCTTTTCCACGGTCAAAACGGTGTTGAGAAGCAGCACGCCGTGCTCTGCCCATGCCGTCAGATCGCCGTGCTTCGGCGGTACAAGCCCGGTACCGAACTGCAATTCGGTATAAATATTGCGCAGAGACGGTGGAAGCTGTGTCCCCTTTCGGACCGCAAACGCCAGACCGAATGCCTGCCCCGGCTCATGGTAGGGATCCTGCCCCAAAATCACGACGCGCACGGCTTCCGGCTGTGTCATACGCAGTGCAGAAAGCTCCATCCCGTCGGGCGGATAGACCTCTGCATCCCGACGCGCCTGTGTCAGCCGATGTTCCAGTGCGTCAAGCGCATCGTTATTTTGTTCATCTGCAAGCAGGCACTTCCATGCGCCCAAATCGTTCCGATTCATCATATCACCCGAAAGAATTATACTGCATTGGAAGAAAAAAGGCAATGCATCCGCACAAATCTGTGCTATAATGGTCGAAAAGGCGGTGTTACCATGCAGTATGTAAACGAAATCATTACCGTTTTGAAAAATCGGTATCCG
Organism: Clostridiales bacterium; assembly: GCA_017577345.1. Lineage (GTDB taxonomy): Bacteria > Bacillota > Clostridia > Oscillospirales > Oscillospiraceae > JAZOXB01. The sequence goes on along the minus strand of PITX01000251.1, from coordinate 1,733 downwards.
GACGCGCTCTGCGCTCTGCAATATCGGAAGGATTATGAGCTGATGATCGCCGTACGGCTGTCCGCGCAGTGTACCGATGCGAGGGTCAATTTGGTCACACCGGCACTGTTTCAGCGTTTCCCGACGCTTGACAGCTTTGCAGATGCGGATATTGCGGAGGTGGAATCCTATGTTCATTCCTGCGGTTTTTACAAGCACAAGGCACGCGATATCGTGCTGGCATGTCAGATGCTCCGCGACTGTTACGGGCGGAAGGTGCCCGATTCCATGGAGGAGCTTCTGAAGCTTCCCGGTGTGGGCAGAAAGACCGCAAATCTGCTGCTCGGCGATATCTACGGACAGCCTGCCATTGTCTGCGACACGCACTGCATCCGCATTGCTAACCGATTGGGGCTTGCAGTGGGAAAGGAGCCGGAAAAGGTCGAAGCGCAGCTCCGCGCCATATTGCCGCCGGAGGAAAGCTCCGATTTCTGCCACCGGATCGTCCTGTTCGGCAGAGATCTCTGCACGGCGAGAAGCCCCAAATGCAGTGATTGTCCGATGCGCCCATACTGCAAGGAATTTCCGGTACATAATCACAAAAAATGATGCAGCTGCATAGATTGTTCCGAAAGGAGTAGTCTATGGAGCTGCATACTTGTTTTTTTGTAAACAATACCTGCTATCTGCGGGGAGAGAAAATTGCTCCGAAGGGCGTCATGGTGCATTCCACCGGAGCAAATAATCCGTGGCTGAAGCGGTATGTCCAGCCGGATGACGGTCTGCTGGGTAAAAACAGCTACGATAATGATTGGAACCGTCCCGGACTGGATGTCTGCGTTCATGCCTTTATCGGGAAGAAAGCGGATGGCGGCATTGCGACCTATCAGGTGCTACCGTGGGCGCACCGCGGCTGGCACGCGGGCGGTGCTGCGAACAACACACATATTTCCTTTGAGATCTGCGAGGACGCTTTGCAGGATCGGAGCTATTTTGAGACCGTCTATCGCGAGGCGGCAGAGCTGACTGCCTATCTTTGCAAGCAGTACCGACTTGATCCGCTGAAAGACGGCGTTGTGATTGATCACGCAGACGGATATCGGCGCGGTCTTGCCAGCAATCACGGCGATGTGAGTCACTGGTTTCCGCGATTTGGGAAAACGATGGACGATTTCCGAGATTATGTAAACCTATTGATGGGAGTGGAAGGTATGACGGCAGATGCATTGGAGAAGATGATTGATGAACGGATCAAGGCGGTGCTGAAGGGCGCAGACAGCAAGGTGAGTCCCTGGGCAACGGAGGAGTTAAAAAGTGCCGTGTCCAACGGCATCACGGACGGCTCCCGTCCCGGCGGCTACGCGACACGGGAAGAAGCGGCTGTTATGGTCGAACGCCTGCGAAAAGAATTACAGGAATAAAGCAAGCAAGGGGTTGTAGCAAAATTCGCAATTTGCACAATACTGTCATTTCGCAGGGGGGACGATGACCTTGTCCTCCCTGCGAAAGAGAAATGGAATTGTCAAGAAATGCCTCATCCTCTGTCCCCTGTGAAAGAGAAACGCTTCATCCTTTGTCCCCCTTGCTAAAGGGGGTGGCACGGCGTAAGCCGTGACGGGGGATTTCATTAGTAAATAAGTGATGTATTTTCTTATTCTGCGAATTGGAAAATGATCATAAATAAACGGAGAGAAAACCCCTCCACCGCTTCGCGGTCCCCCTCCCCTTAGCAGGGGAGGACAAAAGCGCGGCGC
>PITX01000250.1 GCA_017577345.1 Clostridiales bacterium | reverse complement strand
ATGACACACCGCTCCACGAGCTGCAGGCACTTGGCTTTGCAATCACGGAGTTTGGATTATATTTGGATACGCACAGGGACGACCGCGAGGCTTTTGAGCTGTTTCAGTCCTATGCAAAGCTTCATAAGGAAGGCAATAAGGCCTATGAGAAGCGCTTCGGACCGCTGACCATGGCGGCGGCTGCGGAGGGCGAGAGTTACGACTGGATGCGCGACCCGTGGCCGTGGGAATATGAAGCAAACCGAAGGGAGGATTGACTAAGGCATGTTTGTCTATGAGAAGAAGCTGCAATATCCCGTAAAAATTGCAAGACCGAATCCGAAGCTTGCAAGCATTATCATTACGCAGTACGGCGGTCCTGACGGCGAATTGGGCGCATCGCTGCGCTATCTGTCCCAGCGGTTTTCCATGCCGTATGCGGAGCTGAAAGGATTGTTGACTGACATCGGCACGGAGGAGCTCGGTCATTTGGAAATGGTCGGCGCGATCGTGCATCAGCTGACGAAAAACCTCAGCCCCGAGCAGCAGCGTGCCGACGGCTTTGCACAGTATTTTGTCGATCATACCGCCGGCGTTTATCCGCAGTTTGCTTCCGGCACACCGTGGACGGCGGCGACGATGCAGGTCAAGGGCGACCCGATCACCGACCTGACCGAGGATCTGGCGGCAGAGCAGAAAGCACGCAGCACCTATGACAATATTCTGCGCCTGTCCGACGACCCGGATGTGAACGATGTCATCAAGTTCCTGCGCGAACGGGAGGTCGTGCACTTCCAGCGCTTCGGAGAGGCAATTCAGAAGCTTCGCGAACGGCTGGACGAGAAAAATGTCTACTATCTGAATCCGGCGATCGACAGATAATTTTCCCGCTTTCGCTTTGCTCCGTATTGTGCTATAATGCATAGGATAGGAGTGGAGCGTATGACAGACAGATATATCGCTTTCGATGTGGAAACACCCAACAGTGCGAATCACCGCATGAGCGCGATCGGCATTTCCGTGATCGAGAATCATGAGGTCATTCGGGATTTTGCGACGCTGGTCAATCCCGAGACGCATTTTGACCGCTTTAACATCCAACTGACGGGGATCTCGCCGGAGATGGTCGCTGATGCGCCGAATTTTGCACAGCTTTGGGAGCTGATTGAACCGTTGATGTCAAGCGGCATCCTGCTTGCGCACAATGCACCGTTTGATATGGGCGTTCTGGCGAAATGCCTGCGCGCTTATGATATTTCGTGGAAGCCGCGTGCCGAGTATGCCTGCACCTGCCGCATGGCAAGGGCGTGTTACCCGCAGCTTGTCAATCACAAGCTCAACACGGTCAGTGAGCATCTCGGCATTGCGCTCGACCACCACAAGGCATCGAGCGATGCACATGCCTGTGCGGAAATTTTCTGCTGCTGTCAGGCAGACGGCCTGCCGGTCAGCCGCTTTGTCCGCACCTATGATTTTACTTCCATGAGAACAGTCTGGTGAGACGATGAAAGAGATACGACCGGATTATTTTGCAGCGTTCCGCTGCAGTGCCGATGCTTGCAGACACACCTGCTGCCTCGGCTGGGAAATTGATATTGACGAGACTGCCCTTGCATACTATGAGGCATTACCGGGCGACCTCGGCAGCCGTTTGCGGCGGCAGATTGAGATAGGGGAGGACGGTACGGCGCATTTCCGCCTGCGGGAGGATGAGAGCTGCCCGTTTTTGAACGAAAAGAACCTTTGTGAGCTGATTCCGGCATTGGGAGAAGAGCATCTTTGCCAGATCTGTACGGACCATCCGCGTTTCCGCAATTTCTTTTCCGACCGGACGGAAATCGGACTTGGTCTTTGCTGTGAGGAAGCGGCAAGACTGATCCTGACAAAGCAGGAGAAAACCTGCTTTTGTGAAGTCGGGGAGGAAACGCTCCGGCCGGAGGAGCAGGAAATCATTTGCCTGCGAGACAGCCTGATCGCGCTGATGCAGGATCGCTCCAAGACGATACAGACACGATATGATGCACTTTTCACACAGGTACACGGACAACTGCCGGATTTGACCAATGCACAGTGGGCAGACTTCCTGTACGAACTGGAGCGGTTGGAGCCTGCATGGGAGCAGCGTCTTGACAGCCTGCGAAACGGCAGCGGCACGGACATTACGCTTGATCCGATCGCGGAGGAACAGCTCTGCGTATATTTCCTCTACCGCCATTTTGCAGGAGCGGTTTATGACGGCGATCTATCCGGCAGAGCTGTATTTGCTGTGGTGAGCTGTGATTTGATCCGAAAAATCTGGCTTGCGGAGGGGAGCGGCAGTACGGAGG
>PITX01000249.1 GCA_017577345.1 Clostridiales bacterium | reverse complement strand
GAGGACGGGTTGATGACATACTCGCCGCCTACATAAGCGCAGTTGGTGGTGGAGATCGGACCGTTCCAGGGGACATCGGAGGAAGCGACGCTGATGGATGCGCCGATGGCGGCAACGATCTCAACGGGGTTTTCATAGTCGTTGGCAAGAACGGTGCAGGTCACGACGACATCGTTGCGGAGCTCATCATCAAAGAGCGGGCGCATCGGGCGGTCGATGATACGGCTGTTCAGGATGCCGCGCTCGGAGGGCTTTCCCTCACGGCGGTTGAAGCTGCCGGGATTTCTGCCGACGGAGTACATTCTCTCCTCAAACTCAATGGTCAAAGGGAAATAGTCAATGCCGGGCTTGGGATCGGGGGAGCAGGTAACGGTGGTCAGCACGGTGGTATCGCCGTAACGGCAGATGCACTCCGCGTCAGCCAGCTCTGCGACCTTACCGGTTTCCACGGTGAAGGCACGGCCGCCGATCATGGTCTCAAATACATGATGGTTGGGGTACTGTTTTCTGGTAATCATTTGTAAGCCTCCTGTCAGAGTTTTGGTTTCCACGGGAGGTTTAGCACTTGAAGCCGAAGCCGCGTTTTATCGGCCCCGCCTTCAACTGCTAAACGGCACTCCCGTGGGCGGGAATGTGAAAAAACGGGCGACCGCTCGGGCCGCCCATGCTTGCGCTATTACTTACGGATGCCCAGCTTTGCAATGATGGCACGATAGCGGTTGATGTCCTTCTTTGCAAGGTAGTCGAGCAGGCTGCGACGCTTACCGACCATCATGAGCAGACCGCGGCGGGAGTGATTGTCGTGCTTGTGCTCACGCAGATGCTCCGTCAGCTCGTTGATACGGGCGGTGAGGATGGCGATCTGGACTTCGGGAGAGCCGGTATCGCCCTCGTGGGTAGCGTACTCAGTGATGATAGCAGTTTTCTTTTCCTTGAGGATCATGGTTTTCCACCTTTCGAAAATATTTTCCTGCGGCTAAGTTTGGGACGGCGGAATGCTGTTTTTCAGCGGTCTCCCGAAACTGAGCACGCGGATGATTGCCGACTGAACGCCAGCCGTTAAATCATATCACAGTTTGTATCAAAAGTAAAGAAGAATTTTTCAGAAAATGGTTATTGTTCCGAAATTTTAACCCCTTCCAGCCGCAGAAGCATCCGTTTTACGGAAATTCCGGCGGAAAATCCGCCCAGGCCGTTCGCCGCAACGACGCGGTGGCAAGGAAAAATGATCAAAAGCGGGTTTTTTCCGACTGCAATGGCAACGGCGCGGCAGGCAGTCGGTCTGCCGATCCTCTTCGCTAAATCGCCGTAGGTCACGACTCTGCCGCAGGGGATCTCGGCAAGCGCATTCCAGACGGCAAGTTGAAACGGTGTGCCCTGCGGAGAAGCATCTACGGTAAATTCTTTCCGTTTTCCGTTAAAATATTCCGTCAATTGCTTTGCCGCGGCGGAGGTCGCCGCATCCGGAGCATTCTCTTCTTCGGCATCCGTCAGGCGAACCTCGCACAGCTTTCCTTTCTGTGCCGTCACGCGCAGGATCCCGATCGGGCAGTGCAGATACTGAACGCTCATTAACCAAGCAAGAAGTCCAGCGCGTGGATGCCGAGCGTCATGATCAGCGTGACGGCAAGACCTGCAATCAGCACGCCGACAAAAATCGTCGGCAGAGCACGCTTGATGCGCATATTCATCAGTGCGGCGACCAGCGCGCCTGTCCACGCACCCGTACCGGGCAGCGGGATCGCAACAAGGATGCACAGACCGATCGTTTCGGATTTCTTGACGGTGCCGCTCTTCTTTGCCGCTCTTGCCTCAAACTTTTCCGCGATCTTCGCCAGCTTCGGATAGCGTTTCATCCAGGTGAAGATCTTGCGGATGAACAGAAGGATGAACGGGATCGGGAGCATATTCCCTACGACAGAAAGGGCAAAGGTGAGCCACGGATTGATGCCTGCGGCAATGCCGTAGGGAATTGCACCGCGCAGCTCGATAATCGGTATCATGGATATTAAAAAAGTGATCAGTGCCTTTGTCAGCATGGTATGTTCTCACTTTACCTATAGTATGTTATTATAGTATATCATAAGAAATGCCCACCGGTCAAGGTGGGCATTTCCCAGACTGTCAAAAAAGTCCGTAACCGTCAAAATCAGTCAAACTTTTTTGGCGTGATGCAGAGATTTTGCATTTTTCAAAATTCAGAGTATTCCGAACTTTTCAACCAAAATAATGCTTGCTTTCGCAAGGATTTTGACTTACTGCGCAACCCGCGTCCTACCGTACCTATGTACGCCGACGGACGCGAGTTGC
>PITX01000027.1 GCA_017577345.1 Clostridiales bacterium | reverse complement strand
GCACCAGACGGCTCATGAGCCTGCCGGAGCGAAAATCGGAAAGAATATCGTCAATCGCCCGTTGCTGTGCGCCGGTCAGCGAAAAGGGAAGTGCGTCATAAAACTGCGCCATGGCCTCTGTATTGTAGGCGGACGAGGTACGGACGGTGCGTTTGGCGCGGACGATCGCAAGGGCGGCGGAAAAGACATAGAATTCCTCAAAAATCAGGCGTCTGCGTGCTTCCTCCAACGCATCGTTTGAGGATGGCATATGGATTTCGCGGAGCGCACTTTCTGCGTCGCAGAGACCGAAGTCATTGCGCACCGACTCCGGCAGGGCATCTGTAATGTCGCAGCGGGTCATCGCGGTCTGCACCGCCTGCACGACCTGCTTGTTGGTCAAACCGGCAGTCAGCGGATAGATCGGCATGATGCGGCGGGTAACGCTTCCTTCTCCGTCTACCGGCTCAAAGAGCGGGTTGGTCATGGCATAGCCTAAATAGTCGCCCGACAGCGTACCGTAAAAGCAGTAGGTTTCGCCTCGGATCAGACGCTGTGCAGTATAGCCTGCGTTGAAGAAGGTGAGATTGAGTCTGCCGGTATGGTCAGCAACGACGACCTTCGTCAATTCGAGCTGACGGTTGCCCGGCTTGGGAATGCGGTGCGTCTGCGGATTGGTCACGACAGAGGCGATAAAACAGGCGGGGACATCTGCCTCTAAGGATGCGATCGGCAAAAGCCGAGTACGATCCTCATAGTCGCGCGGATAGAAATGCAGCAGATCGCCGAGTGTTTCGATGCCGAGTCTGGCAAATAACTGCGCCTTTTTCGGTCCGATCCCGGGCAAAGTCCGAATGGACTGTGAATTCTCCGCCATAGAGCACCTCCTGTCATTTTCTCATTGATTATTATACCACAGAAGCAGAGGAAATGAAAGACAAAACCTTGTGCTTCTGCGGGATTACTGCTATAATAGACAAAAAAAGGAGGCTGTTTCAATGGAATTTCAACCGGGGCGTTACCGCCACTTCAAGGGCAACGAATATGAGCTGTTATATGTAGCCCGTCATTCGGAGACGATGGAGGAAATGGTCGTCTACCGTGCGCTTTACGGTGAGCATGGCGTCTGGGTACGACCTGCCTCTATGTGGAATGAGACCGTGGAGCGTGACGGCAAAACCTACCGCCGCTTTACCAAAATCGAAGATTGAACGAAAAAATGGCGGCTCAACTGAGCCGCCATTTCAGCGTGTCGAAAAACCCTTTTCGACACGCTGACAGGCTGTCAAAAAGTTCGGAAGACAAGCAACTCTCACTCGTCGGCGTACATAGGTACGGTAGAGTGAGAGTTGCGCAGTAAGTCAAAATCCTTGCGAAAGCAAGCATTATTCTGGTTGAAAAGTCTGGAATATTCTTAATTTTGAAAAATGCAAGATCACTGCATCACGCCAAAAAAGTTTGACTGATTTTGACGGTTACGGACTTTTTTGACAGTCTGTTAAGAGAGTGCGTTTATGACGCACTCTCTTTTTTTCATAAATTAAGGGCTGTCGGTATTTCCGACAGCCCTTAATTGATTTATTACACCAGCTCGATGATTGCCATCTCTGCTGCATCGCCGCGGCGGGCGCCGATGCGGGTGACTCTGGTGTAGCCGCCGTTACGGTCGGCATACTTCGGAGCTACTTCATTGAACAGCTTATGTGCGACGTCTTCCTTGGTGATGAAAGCCAGTGCTCTGCGGTAGTTCGCAAGGTCGCCCTTCTTGCCGAGGGTGATCATCTTTTCCACAACAGGCTGCACTTCCTTCGCTCTGCAGAAAGTCGTTTCGAGCTTGCCGTTCTCAAGCAGGTCAGTGGTCAGCTGGCGGAGCATCGCCTTGCGCTGATCGCTCGTTCTGCCGAGCTTACGGGTTCCAAACATTCGTATATCCTCCTTCTTGAAAGGTAAAACGGTTTGCGTTTAATTGTTTCCGGACTCTTCCGTTGCAAGAGAAAGTCCCATCATTGCCAGCTTGTTCTGCACCTCGTCCAGAGACTTCTTGCCCATGTTGCGCACCTTCATCATTTCCTCCGGCGTTCTGGAGATCAGATCGCGGACGGTGTTGATGTTTGCACGCTTCAGGCAGTTGAAGCTGCGGACAGACAGGTCCAGCTCTTCGATCGTCAGCTTCAGGGCTGCCGGCTCTGCCGTTTCTTTGTTCTCACGCACAAGGGTCTGACCTGCTACCGTATCGGACAACTCGGTGAAAAGGGTCAGGTGCTCGGTGAGGATCTTCGCTGCGATGGAAACTGCATCCTTTGCAGTTGTGGTAGAGTCAGTCCAAACCTCAAGCGTCAGCTTATCGAAATCGGTCATGTTGCCGACACGGGTGTTTTCCACCGTGTAGTTGACCTTATAAACCGGCGAATACAGGGAATCCACGGGAATGACACCGATGGGCGTCTGCGGCGTCTTGTTGCGGTCTGCCGGCACATAGCCGCGACCGCGGCTCATTGTGATCTCCATATTGAGCGTTGCATCCGGACCGAGAGAGCAGATGTGCAGATCCTTGTTGATGATCTCCACCTCGTCATCGGTCTTGATGTCACCGGCGGTAACTTCGCACTCACCGGCGGCGTCAATATAGACGGTCTTTTCGCCGTCGCAGTTCATCTTGGAAATAATTCTCTTGATGTTCAGAACGATTTCGGTCACATCTTCCTTGACGCCCGGAATCGTGGAGAACTCATGCTGGATACCGGCGATCTTGATGGAGGTCGCAGCGGTACCGGGCAGCGAGGACAGGAGAATCCTTCTCAGAGAGTTACCCAGGGTCGTGCCGTAGCCTCTTTCCAGCGGTTCTACGATAAATACGCCATGGGACGGATCTTCGGGAGAGTCAATACACTCAATACGCGGCTTGTCAATTTCTACCATATAACAGATACCCTCCTTATTAATTTGCAAAACACATGTTCTGCGGTGTAAATCAGCTTACCAATAAACGAGGGTGAAGCATTACTTGGAGTACAACTCGACGATGAGGTGTTCTGCGATCTCGAAGTCGATATCGTCTCTTGCCGGCAGAGCAAGAACCTTACCCGTCAGGGTGTTCTTGTCGCGGTCAAGCCACTTCGGTGCGGCAATGAATGCATCGTCTTCCTTCAGCTTCTTAAAACGATTGTTGGAGCTGCTCTTTTCGCTGACAGCGATCACATCACCGGTCTTAACAAGGTAGGACGGGATGTTGACGCGCTTGCCGTTGACAGTATAGTGACCGTGGTTGACGAGCTGACGGGCCTCACGGCGGGTGGCAGCAAAGCCAAGACGGTAGACGACATTATCCAGGCGGCGCTCAATCAGGCTGAGCAGGACTTCGCCGGTATTGCCTTCTGCACGGGCAGCCTTTTCATAGTACATACGGAACTGCTTTTCAAGAATACCGTATACGAATTTAACCTTCTGCTTCTCAGTGAGCTGCATTGCATATTCGGACTTCTTTGCTCTTCTCTGACCGCCGGGGTTTTTGTTGGAAGTCTTGGAATAACCCATAACGGCAGGAGAAACGCCGAGCGTACGGCAGCGCTTGAGAACAGGCTGAGTATTTTTCGCCATTCTAACTTTTCCTCCTTAACGAATTAGACACGACGTCTCTTGGGGGGACGGCAGCCATTGTGAGCAATGGGGGTAACGTCCTTAATGGAGACGACTTCCAGGCCGGCGGACTGCAGAGCGCGGATCGCTGCTTCGCGTCCCTGACCGGGACCCTTGACATAGACTTCAACGGTCTTCAGACCGCAGACGTCGATGGCAGCCTTTGCAGCAGTCTCTGCGCACATCTGTGCAGCATACGGGGTGGACTTACGGGAACCGCGGAAGCCGAGACCGCCGGAGGATGCCCAGGAAAGAGCATTGCCCTGCAGGTCGGTCACGGTGACCATGGTGTTGTTAAAGGAAGCACGGATATGAACGGCGCCCTTTTCAATGTTCTTGCGCTCGCGACGGCGCTTGATAACTTTCTTTGCATTAGCCTTTGCCATTTACATATCCCTCCTTACTTCTTCTTATTAGCGATGGTCTTCTTCGGACCCTTACGGGTGCGAGCGTTCGTCTTGGTGCGCTGACCGCGAACGGGCAGACCACGACGATGACGCAGGCCGCGGTAGCAGCCGATTTCAGTCAAACGCTTAATGTTCAGAGCGACTTCACGGCGGAGGTCGCCTTCGATGGTGTAGTTCTTGTCGATGACATCACGCAGCGCAGCTTCCTGATCTTCTGTCAGGTCCTTGACGCGGATGTCGGGATCAACGCCGGCCATCGCAAGGATGTCCTTGGCGCTCTTTCTGCCGATGCCGAAGATATAGGTGAGTCCGATCTCAATTCTCTTCTCGCGGGGCAGGTCAATACCAGCAATACGTGCCATTTACTTCAAGCACCTCCTATTAGCCTTGTCTCTGCTTATGCTTGGGATTTTCGCAAATTACCATGACGCGACCCTTGCGCTTGATAATCTTACATTTTTCGCACATGGGCTTCACGGACGGTCTAACCTTCATACTGTTTAACCTCCATATGAGAACAATGTCTCTAAATTACTTGCTTCTCCATGTGATCCGACCCTGGGTCAGATCGTACGGAGACATCTGAACAGTTACCTTGTCACCGGGCAAGATCTTGATATAGTTCATTCTGAGCTTGCCGGAAATGTGTGCCAGAATCACATGCTCTCCGCCGATTTTGACTTTGAACATCGCGTTCGGCAATGCATCGGTTACGATGCCCTCAAGTTCGATTACGTCGTCCTTTGCCAAGTTTCTTAACCCTCCTTGGTTAAAACGCTGATTTCCTGACGAATTTTCGCCAGTTCCCTTCGTAATTCGCTGTTGAGTAGTGGCTCACCGGAACGGATTTTCTCGGTGAGCGACGAATCTGACCGAGGGAGTTTGCGGACATGTTTCAGTTTTTTGCGCTTGGGCTTTTCAACCTTTCTTTCCTTGCCGTTCGCGAGGGAAACGTACACACCGTCTGTGTCGATCACATAGAACAGCATTCCCATGTCGTGACCGGCGACGGAAAGAACAACATCCGATTTGGAAATTTCCATTGTCAAAGCCCCTCGGTGACGGTGAGAATTTCCGGCTCGCCGTCTGTGATGAGGACAGTATTTTCGTAGTGCGCCGAGAGCTTGCCGTCCGCGGTGACCGTCGTCCAGCCGTCCTTCAATACCCGCACCTCAAAGGTGCCGACATTGACCATCGGCTCGACCGCGATCGTCATTCCGTGAACCAGTCTCGGGCCTCTTCCGGGCTTGCCGTAATTCGGAACCTCCGGCTCCTCGTGCAGATGCTCGCCGACACCGTGACCGATGAAGGCTCGCACCACGGAAAATCCGTTGGTCTCGACATAGGTCTGCACTGCATGGCCGATGTCGGAAATACGGTAGCCCTGGCGTGCAAATTTCACGCCCTCGAAAAAGCTCTGCCTCGTGACATCAATGAGCTTTTTTGCCTCGGGAGTAATCTCTCCGCAGGCGAAAGTTGCGGCGCAGTCTCCGTGAAATCCTCCCCAACAGGCACCGACATCGACAGAAACGATGTCGCCCTCTTTCAGCACTCTGCCGTCCGGTATGCCGTGAATGACGGTATTGTTCACGGAAATACAGGCACTTGCAGGATAACCGGAATAGTTGAGGAAGGAAGGTGTTGCACCTTGCGACACGATAAAATCGTGGACCGCTTTGTCAATCTCCCTGGTTGTTACGCCGGGTCTTACCATCTCCCCTGCCAAGGCACGGGCTGCCGCGGTAATCTTACAGGCACGGCGCATCACGGAGATTTCGCGTTCATTTTTGATCGGGATCATTTTATACACCCAACGCCGCCAGAATATCACGAGTTGCATCCTCGATGGGCTGATTTCCCTCGACAAGCCGCAGCTTTCCGAGCTTTTCATAGAAGCCCTTGAGTGCTTCGGTCTCGCTGTGATACACCGCAAGGCGATGACGCACCGTTTCCGGCTTGTCATCCTTGCGGATCGTCAGCTCGCTGCCGCACGCATTGCAGATGCCCTCCGTTTTGGGCGGGTTTGCCGTGATGTGATAGCTTGCACCGCAGGTGCCGCAGACGCGGCGTCCTGTCATGCGCTTTTCGATCACTTCATCGACAATTTCAATAGAGACGACACGGTCGATTTCAACGCCCTGGTCCAGCAGAGCCTGCGCCTGCGGGATCGTGCGCGGCATTCCGTCAAGAATGTAGCCGTTTGCACAATCCGGCTGCGCCAGCCGCTCCCGGACGATGCCGATAATGACATCGTCGGGAACAAGCATGCCCTGATCCATGAAGCTCTTGGCCTTCAAACCGGTTTCCGTACCGTTTTTGATTGCTTCCCGAAGGATATTCCCGGTGGAAATGGTCGGGATGTTCAGCTTGGCTGCAATGATCTCAGCCTGCGTTCCTTTTCCCGCACCGGGTGCTCCTAAAAGAATCAGTCTCATGCTCCGGCCTCCGATTACTTCTCGAGGAAACCGGAATAGTTGCGCATCATCATCTGAGCCTCGATTGCCGAGACGGTTTCAAGAGCTACAGATACAATGATGATAACAGATGTGCCGCCGAAGGAGAAGGTGGTATCCTTCATCACAACGCCGAGAACGATCGGAAGCACCGCAATGATACCAAGGTAGATCGCACCGAAGAGCGTGATCTTGTTGATGACCTTGTGGATGAAATCCGATGTCGGGCGACCCGGACGGAAGCCGGGGATGAAGCCGCCGTTCTTCTTGAGGTTGTTGGCAACCTCAACGGGGTTGTACTGGATCGTTGCATAGAAGTAGCTGAAGCCAACGATGAGCAGCAGATAGCAGACAGCGTAGATCGCGCTGGTGCTGCTGAACACATTCTCATACCACCAGCCGCTGCGAACGCCGACAAAGGCGCAGATCGTAGCAGGCAGAGAGGCAATAGACTGTGCGAAGATGATCGGCATAACGCCGGACATATTGACCTTGATCGGCAGGTGCGTGTTCTGACCGCCGTAGACCTTGCGTCCGACAACTCTCTTGGCATACTGCACAGGGATCCTGCGCTCTGCCTGAGAGACGAAAATGATAAAGACAATGATTGCCAGCATCGCAACGATGAGGGCAAGCACCCAGTACCACTTTGCCCACAGCATGTTGATCATCGGCATGATGATACCGCCGGGGATACGGGCAATGATGTTTGCGAACAGGATCATGGAGATACCGTTGCCGATACCGTACTGCGTGATCTGGTCGCCCAACCACATGACTAAGGTAGCGCCGGTCATGAAGGACAGGATGATGACGATTGCAGGCAGGATGCCCGTTTCCGTCAGCAGTGCCATGCCCTGCTGGGCATACTGGTCGTTGTAGTTGACAAGCATGACATAGTAGGCAAAGCCCATCAGAAGGCCGAGACCCACGGTAGTCAGCTGGGTGATCTTGTTGATCTTCTTCTTGCCTTCCTCACCGCCGTCCTTGCTCAGGCGTTCCAGAGCAGGGATCGCAATGGTGAGGAGCTGGATGATGATGGATGCGTTGATATACGGCTGGATGCTCAGGGCGAAGATCGTCGCCATGGAGAATGCGTTGCCGGACATCATGTTGAACAGACCGAAGATGGTGTTGCTCAACTGCTGGTCGAACATAGTAGACATGTTCTCAACATTGACGAACGGAACGGGGATGACATTACCGATACGGTAAAGCAGGATGATCAGGAGCGTGAACAGGATCTTCTTGCGAAGATCGGCAATTTTCCACGCGTTGCGAAGTGTCGTAAGCACTTACACCACCTCAGCCTTTCCGCCTGCCTCCTCGATCTTTGCTTTGGCAGAACCAGAGAATGCTGCTGCCTTTACGGTCAGCTTCTTCGTGAGGGTGCCGTTGGACAGAACCTTCAAACCGTACTTGCAGTCACGGATAATGCCCTTCTCTTCCAGAGCCGCTGCATCAACAACTGCACCGTCCTCAAATACCTCGAAGGCACCGAGATTGACCTCGGTCAGGGGCTTTGCAAAGATGTTGTTGAAGCCGCGTTTCGGAATACGACGTGCCAGAGGCATCTGGCCACCTTCAAAGCCGATACGGACCTTGCCGCCGGAACGGGCCTTCTGACCCTTGTGGCCGCGGCCTGCAGTCTTTCCGTTGCCGGTGCCGGTGCCGCGACCCTTGCGCTTTGCTACCTGGGTAGAACCCAGAACGGGAGCAAGTTCATGTAATTCCATTCTTGTCTCCTCCTTATTCTACTTCGGTGACCTCAAGCAGATAGCCGATCTTAGCGATCTTGCCGCGGGTCTGTTCATTGTCGGGCTGGATGGTTTCCTGGCCGATCTTGCGAAGACCAAAGGATTCCGCCGTGGCAATGTGCTTCCGGATACGACCGTTGAGGCTCTTGACGAGCTTTATCTTTAACTGTGCCATTTATCGTATCCTCCTTATCCGATGATTTCTTCCACGCTCTTGCCGCGGATGCGAGCGACCTGGGCAGGTCCGCGCAGGCTCAGCAGACCCTGCATCGTTGCCTTGACAACATTCTGCGGGTTATTGGAGCGCAGGCACTTGGTACGAATATTGGTGATACCGACTGCTTCCATGACAGCACGCACTGCGCCGCCGGCGATAACGCCGGTACCGACAGAAGCGGGCTTCATCAGGACGGAGCCGGCACCGTAGATGCCGATGACCTCATGGGGGATCGTGGTGCCGGAGAGGGTGACCTTATGCAGGTTCTTCTTCGCATTTGCGATGCCCTTGAGGATGGCTTCGGAAACTTCCGCCGCCTTGCCGAGGCCGTAGCCCACGGTGCCGTTGCCGTCGCCGACAACTACCAGCGCGGAGAACTTCATGACGCGGCCGCCCTTAACGGTCTTGCTGACACGGTTCAGGTATACGACGCGTTCGATCATTTCGGGAGCATTGTCCTTTTCAGGTGCTCTGTTATAAGCCATTCTTCAGTTCCTCCTCTTAGAATTTGAGTCCGCCTTCGCGGGCACCGTCAGCCAGAGCTGCGATACGGCCGTGATAGACATAACCGCCGCGGTCGAAAACGACCTCTTCGATCTCCTTGGCTTTTGCGCGCTCGGCGATCAGCTGTCCGACCTTCTTGGCAGCTTCGCAGTTGCCGGTTGCACCTTCGAACTCTTTTTCCACGGTGGAAGCGGAAACCAGAGTGACTCCGTTGACATCATCAATGATCTGAGCATAGATGTTGGCGTTGCTTCTGAAAACATTCAGGCGGGGTCTGCACGGTGTGCCGGAGATCTTACCGCGAACGCGAACATGGCGCTTCTGGCGCATTGCTTTCTTATCGGTTAGTTTAATCATTTACGCACACCTCCTATTACTTCTTACCACCGGCCTTGCCCTCTTTGAGGTGCAAAACTTCGGTGGAATACTTGATGCCCTTGCCCTTATAGGGTTCGGGAGGTCTCTTCCCTCTGACATTGGCAGCGAACTGACCGACCTTCTGCTTGTCGATGCCGCTGATAATGATCTTGTTGGGAGCGGGAACTTCGATCGTGATGCCGTCGATCTCTTCCATAGCAACAGGATGAGAATAGCCAACATTCAGGACAAGCTTCTTGTCTTCCTTTGCTGCACGGTAGCCGACACCGTTGACTTCCAGCTCCTTGCTGAAGCCCTTGTCAACGCCGACGATCATGTTGTTCAGCAGGGTGCGGGTCAGACCATGCAGGCTCTTGTGTGCATGCTCTTCGTCAGGACGGGAAACAGTGATCACTGTGCCTTCCTGCTTGATGATCATATCATGATGGAATGTGCTGGTCAGTGTACCCTTCGGGCCCTTGACGGTAACGATGTTGCCGTCTTCGATAGTCACTTGAACGCCGGCCGGTACAGTGATAGGCATTTTGCCGATTCTGGACATAGTGTTACCTCCTTACCAGACGAACGCAAGGACTTCGCCGCCGACATGTGCTGCACGAGCAGCCTTATCGGTCATGACGCCCTTGGATGTGGAAATGATGGCAATACCCAGGCCACGCAGGACCTTCGGCAGCTCTTCCGCACCGGCGTAGACACGCAGACCGGGCTTGGAGACGCGGCGAAGACCGGAGATGACCTTTTCCTTATTGCCGAGATACTTCAGGGTGATGTGGATCATGCCCTGCTTGCCATCCTCTTCGACGGTGTAGGCA
>PITX01000248.1 GCA_017577345.1 Clostridiales bacterium | reverse complement strand
GCGAAGGACATCCGCAATATCGCTCTGCTGGGTCACGGCGGCGACGGTAAATCCGCCCTGTGCGAAAGCATGCTTTTCCTGACCAAGGCAATCACCCGTCTCGGCAAGCGTGCCGACGGCACCACTGTTTCCGACTTTGACGATGAAGAGAAGAAGAGGCAGTACTCCATTAAAACTTCTGTCATTCCCGTGGAATATGCAGGTACGAAGCTGAATGTTCTGGATAACCCCGGCTACTTTGATTTTGCCGCTGAGGTCGTTCAGTCTCTGCGTGTTGCAGATGCTGGTATCATCTGTCTGACCGCAAAGTCCGGCATCGCCGTCGGCACCGAAAAGGGCTGGAAGGCTCTGGCTGACGCCGATCTGCCCGCTATGTTCTATGTTTCCAAGCTAGACGAAGAGCATGCCAACTTCTTCGGCACCTTCGATACCATCCGTGACAACTTCGGTGCATCTGCGATCCCCTTCACCTTCCCCATCCTCAACGGCGAACAGGCAGTCGGCGTTGTCGATCTGATCGAGAAGAAGGCATACGATGCAAGCGGCAAGGAAATCGCTCTGCCGGCAGATGCAGCCGGCAAGATCGAAGAATACATGACGGAGCTCAATGAGCAGGTCGCTGAGACTGATGAAGCTCTCATGGAGAAGTTCTTCATGGAAGAGCCCTTCACCCCCGAAGAACTGCTTAAGGGCATTAAGGACGGCATCAGGCAGCGTGCGATCACTCCTGTCTTCTGCGGCTGCTCCATGAACGGTCTCGGCACCGTCCGTCTGATGGAAAACCTCAAGAAGTTCGCTCCTTCTCCTCTGGAAGGCAAGCCGGCGATCGTTGTTGACGAAGATGGTAACGAGTCCGAGCTGGCTCTGGATCCGGCGGGCAGCCCGATGGCATTCATCTTCAACACCATGGCTGACCAGTACGGCAAGAACTCCTACTTCAAGGTCATTTCCGGTGACATTGAAGACACCATGACCGTTGTCAATGCCCGTACCGGCGACAATGAGAAGCTGGGCAACACCTTCTTCCCGCGCGGCAAGGACAATGCTAAGACCGCTAAGGTCTGCTGCGGTGACATCGGCGTATTCACCAAGCTGGCGTCCGTCCGCACCGGTGATACCCTCGGGCTGGCAGGCAAGGTCGCCACTATCAAGGGTATGACCTATGACGAGCCGTGCTACCGCATGGCGATCTACGCAAAGACCAAGGGGCAGGAAGACAAGGTCGCAAGCGGTCTGGTCAAGCTGAACGAGGAAGACGCTTCCTTCACCTATGGCAACGACCCCGAAACCAAGGAAATGATCATCGCCGGTGTCTGCGACATTCACCTGAGCGTTATCATTGCAAAGCTCCTGAGTAAGTATAAGGTCGAAGCAGAGCTTCGTCCGGCAAAGATCGCATACCGCGAGACCATCAAGAAAAAGGTCGAGATCCACGGCCGTCACAAGAAGCAGTCCGGCGGTCACGGTCAGTTCGGTGATGTTTATATCCGCTTCGAGCCGCAGAGCGAGGCGGAAGATATGATCTTCGCGGATGAGACGGTCGGCGGCTGCGTGCCGAAGAACTTCATTCCGTCCGTTGAAAAGGGTCTTCGCAACTGCATCGGCAAGGGCGTTCTTGCAGGTTACCCCGTTGTGTTCCTGAAGTCCACCCTGTACTTCGGTTCCTATCACCCCGTTGACTCCTCCGATATGGCTTTCCAGACCGCTGCCGGCATCGCCTACAAGGAAGGTCTGCCCACCGCAGCTCCTACCCTTCTCGAGCCGATCGGCGAGCTGAAGGTCTTTGTTCCGGATGCAAACATGGGCGACATCATCGGCGACCTCAACAAGCGTCGCGGTCGTGTCATGGGTATGAACCCGGATGCCAACAATCGCGGCTGGCAGGTCGTTGAGGCAGAAGTCCCGATCGGTGAAATGACCAGCTACGCAATTGATCTCCGTTCCATGACACAGGGTCGTGGCTCCTACGCTCTGAAGTTTGTCCGTTACGAGGAAGTTCCGCAGATGAATCAGGCAAAGATCATCGAGGATGCCAAGAAGGACGAGGAAGAATAATTTCATATTAAGTCGGCTGCTTCGGCAGCCGACTTTTACTGTCAATAAAGTCCGAAACCGTCAAAATGAAGCATGGCATTGATATGCTTGTCATTGCGAGCCGGTTGCAAACCGGCGTGGCAATCTGTCCCTTAAGGGTTTGAAAAATGAAACGAAGTTTAACATTTTGACTTACTGCGCAACTTCGTCAGCGCAAACTGCATATTCTTCGCTTCGCCGCAAGCGGCAAAGCTCAATCATTCCGTTGCGCTTCCTCTCCGATGGGCAATCGCTTTGCTGGATTGCCCATC
>PITX01000247.1 GCA_017577345.1 Clostridiales bacterium | reverse complement strand
GGTAAATGCCGCGTGAAGCTGCTTGCCGGAGAGGTCAGTGCCATGCCCTCTTCGCACCTCTCTGCCGAAGAATATGCGCAGGGCTGGCGTCTGGCATGCGGTATCCGCCCCTGCTCCGATGTGACCGTTCTCGTTCCCGATATCGCGTCTGCCTACCGTGACCGGATAAAAACAGCAGATCTTTCCACCGCAGGAGAAGTCGCCGTGTTTGAAGCTCTGCTTTCCGTTATCCGCGAAGCCGGGTTTCCTTTGACAAACACATATGACTCCACCCTTCCCGTGTGCGCGTTAGCGATCGACATCGGTACTACGACCGTTTCTGCCGTACTGTTTGACCTGCAAAGCGGTGCTCTGCTTGCCGAGGCATCCTGCGGCAATGCGCAGATCCGCTACGGTGCGGATGTCATCAACCGCATCATTGAGCAGGGCAAGCCGGGCGGCATTGCAAAACTGCGCGATGCCATCGTCAAAGAAACGCTCGTACCGCTGATCGCCGCCCTGTGCAAACAGGCGGATATTTCGAGCGAATGCATCGGGCGCGTCGGCATCGCCTGCAACCCCACGATGAATCATCTTCTGCTCGGCGTTGACGCAAACTGCATCCGCACCGAGCCGTATCTGCCCGCATTTTACCGTCGGGACGGACTGACTGCCGCCGATTTGGAGCTGCCCGTCCATCCTGCCGCTCCCATTTGCCTTGCGCCGAACATCGGTTCGTTTGTCGGCGGTGATATTACCGCCGGTGTCTTTGCCGCCATGCTCTGGGACAGTGAGGCACTGTCTCTGTTCATCGACCTCGGCACAAACGGCGAGATCGTCTTCGGCAACCGCGATTTCCTGATCACCTGCGCCTGCTCCGCAGGTCCCGCCTTTGAGGGCGGCGACATTTCCTGCGGTATGCGTGCTACGGACGGTGCGGTGGAAGCCGTCAGCATCGACGAAGATACCATGCGTCCGACCCTGACCGTCATCGGCGCGCAAAAACCCGTCGGCATCTGCGGCAGCGGTCTGATCGATTTGGTCGCCGAGCTGTTCCGCTGCGGCATCATCAATGCCAAAGGGTGCTTCATCCGTGAGGGTGAGCGC
Organism: Clostridiales bacterium; assembly: GCA_017577345.1. GTDB lineage: Bacteria > Bacillota > Clostridia > Oscillospirales > Oscillospiraceae > JAZOXB01. The sequence continues at coordinate 1,281 of PITX01000247.1, read as the reverse complement.
ATTGCTTATGACCGCCACGGCACGGGGCGTTATATCCTCGCCACCGCCTGTGAGTCCGCAACGGGCAGGGAGATCGCCCTGAATGAGGTGGATATTCTGAATTTCATCCGCGCCAAGGGCGCGATCTACGCCGCGATCGACACCGTGCTGTCGGTGCTGGACATGGACGAGAGCGTAATTTCGCAGGTCTTTGTCGCAGGCGGCATCGGCGGCGGCATCAACATAAAGAACGCGGTGCGCATCGGGATGCTTCCCGGAGTCCGCGCAGAATGCTTCCGCTATATCGGCAATACCGCTCTGACAGGCGCGTATGCAATGACGCTGTCGCCTGAGGCAGAACGGAAGATCAATGAAATTGCACGGAACATGACCTACTTGGAGCTTTCCACCCATCCGGGCTATATGGATAAGTTCATTGCAGCCTGCTTCCTGCCGCATACGGATGCCGGCAGATTTCAGGCGCGTCAGGAGAAACACTATGATTGAATTTCACGATGGAAAACATGTAGACGAAAACGGCCGCGTCACCCTTGACCCCACCGTTTACAAGGACTGGCAGATCGCCGAGGAAGCGGAAAAAGTACTCCCTCCGGTGGACTATTTCCGCGAGAAGCTGGGTCTGCTGCCCGATGAGATCATTCCCTACGGCAAAACGCCGAAGCTGGATTTTATCAAAATCATGGAGCGCCTGAAGGATAAGCCGGACGGCAAATTCATCGAGGTCACCGCCATCACGCCCACCCCGCTCGGAGAGGGCAAATCCACCACCTCTCTCGGTCTGATCGAAGGCCTCGGCAAGCTCGGGAAAAATGTCGGCGGCTGTCTGCGTCAGCCCTCCGGCGGACCGACAATGAATGTCAAGGGTACGGCGGCAGGCGGCGGCAATGCGCTCTTAATGCCGATGACCGAATTTTCTCTCGGTCTGACCGGCGATATCAACGACATCATGAACGCCCACAACCTCGCCATGGTCGCTCTGAACGCCAGAATGCAGCATGAGCGCAACTATGACGATGCGACACTGGCAAAGCGCGGTCTGAAGCGGCTCGACATTGACCCGAAGCGCGTTGAGCTGGGCTGGGTGCTTGACTTCTGCGCACAGGGTCTGCGCAATATCATCATGGGCATCGGCGGCACGAAGGACGGCTATCTGATGGAGTCGAAATGTGCCATTGCCGTTTCCTCTGAGCTGATGGCGATCCTTGCCGTTGCCCGCGATCTCAAGGATCTGCGCGAACGCATCGGCAAAATCGTCGTTGCCTACGACCGTAAGGGCAATCC
>PITX01000246.1 GCA_017577345.1 Clostridiales bacterium | reverse complement strand
ATACTGTATTGCGCGGAAAAGCACGGTACACGCTGCTTGCGGCTGTTTGAGACAATACAAAGCGTGATTCCCGCTGTTTTCATTCCGGATATCCAATCCAGAAGCTCCTGCGGCGGAATATCGGTCGTGTAAGGCAGCATCGTATTATCAAAATCCGTCAGAAGGAGCGTCAGACCGTGCTGACAGAGAAACTCCGGGGAGATATCGGTAATTTTCGGGAAGATATGATCCGGTAAAAATGACAGCATAATGTTTCCTGCATTCCCATAAGTTTTTACAGGCATATTATATCACCGATGAGGAGGTTTGTCTATTGTCAATCCCCTTCTATTTCGCGATGGAAGAAAATGAGACAGAAATTGTGCCGGGTGTACGGTATGCACAGCTCGGCTTCGGCTTCTCCGAGGACGACACGCTGCGGTTCCCGGAACACAGAATTCCCAATGCTCCCGCCGTAATCAATGACCGCTTCCTTCCAGCAACCACATTAGAGCCAAAAGTGCTGGATCAGTTGGCAGAAGCGTGTCAAAACGGCTGTATTTTAGACTTTGAGCGTCCGGTCAATGAAGTCAGCGCCGCAATTGCAGTCGGACTGCAAAAGCGGCTGAATCAAAAAATAGTCGTGCCACCCATGCTGCGCCGTATCTGTCCGGATGCTTTAGTACAGATCCCCGGACTGCTATGCAACCATTGGGAAAAGTTTATGCAGAGGATACAGGCGCAATACCGGAACCGCTGGGTGCTCGAAATCATCCCGTGGCACTATTCTCTGTTGACAAAGATAACGACATCGGAAAATGGATATTTGCGGGAAGCATGTTGCAGCTATCATATTTTGAACGGCAAATTGCGATATTACGATACGCAAGAAAGCATTGATGAGAAAATAAGTATAGCAGAGCATAACGGATGTCAGGCAGCAATAACATTACTTCGTGAATATACGCAAAATGCGCAGCTCGATTGAACTGCGCATTTTTCGTATGAACGGCCGACAAATTTTCGCCGACCATCATGCTCTCGGATGATATTTGTTATAAACATTCTTCAAATTCTGTTTTACGACCTGTGTATAGATTTGGGTCGAAGAAATATCACTGTGTCCGAGCATTTCCTGTAAGGAATGCAGGTCCGCACCGTTTTCGAGCAGGTGCGCCGCAAAGCTGTGACGGAGCGTATGCGGGGTAATATCTTTGCTGATCTGCGCCGTATCCTGATAGTGTTTAATGATCTTCCAGAAGCCTTGGCGGGTCATACGGTCACCGTTGATGTTGACAAAAAGTGCCTCTTCCTCCGGACCGGAAACCATCTTTGGACGAATATCTGTCAGATAAGTCGTCAAAGCCTTGACCGCGGCAGGATAAAGCGGAATAATACGGAACTTTCCGTTGCCGCCGCACTTGACAAAAGAACCTGCCAGGCTGGCATCGGTAACATTCAGGGAAATCATCTCACTGACGCGCATACCCGTTGCATACAGCATTTCGAGCATCGCCTTGTCGCGGTAACCTTTCATATCAGTACATTTCGGCTGCTCCAGAAGAAGCTCAACCTCTCTGCCGGTCAGAATCTGCGGCAGCTTCTTTTCCGCCTTTTGCTGCGGAATTTCATGAACGGGATTGTCAGAGACAAAGCCCTCCGCCTGGCAGAACGCATAGAAACTCTTTAAGGAAGCAACGCAGCGGGCAACCGTGGACGGCGATTTACCGTTATTCGTCAAGTGTTGCGTGTAACGGCAGATACAGTCTCTGTCGCAGGACTCGAACTGCATATCCTCAATATCCGAAATATACTCAGAGAATTGGCGAATATCACGCATGTAGGAAGCAACCGTGTTGGCAGATGCGTGCTTAATATTCAACAGATAATTCTCATATGCAGAAATAAGATTTGCCATAACACAGACTCCTTTCCTACAAGATTCGGCAAAAAACAACATCTTGTGTTTTGCATAAACAATAATCACAATTTATGCGAAAAATATTATTTCTACCAATTTTTTTACCGTTGCAAAAGTAACTATACCGCAGAAAACCTTGAATTTCAATACTTTTTCTCGATTTTGTAAATTTTTGTTTATTATGCACATATATTATGTAAACTTGGTTATGTAAACCGCGTAACCAATCAGTAGCACTTGTAACTCTTTTGAAATCTTGTTCTGCTATCATGTAGCGGCAAATAAGTTTTGACGCAATATATTGTGTATTTACGATTTGCAGGATTTCCTGCAGTTGTCCAAAACCAATTTATGCAATTTTACGGCGTTTTCCTCCACCAAGCAGACTGCCGATCATTCCGCCCGCGAAAACCGAAATTACATTTATCAAAATTTCTCCGTAACCCTCTCCGAAAAACAGAAGGTTGGAC
>PITX01000245.1 GCA_017577345.1 Clostridiales bacterium | reverse complement strand
GTCATTGAGGATCGTCTCCTCATCTAACTCCAGCTCCTTGCCGCAGCTCGGGCAAGTCACAATATAAACGACCTCGTCCTCATAGTCAAAATCCTCACCGTCGTCATCAGCGAAGTCGTAGTCGTCCTCATCCTCATCATACTCGTCGTCATCGTCATCCTCGTCCATCAGGAATTCCTCGATGGCATCCAGATCCTCTTCGATCTCGTCAAGTTCATCGGAAACAGCGATTGCGTTCTCCTCCAGATCACTGATTGAAGCAGTCATGTCCTGCAGCAGGTCAACGATAGAGGCGATCATTTTGCCCTCGTTGGTTTCCTGATCCAGCTTCAGACCATCCATCAGGCCTTTCAGATATGCGGATTTTTCAGAAAGAGTCATGTCGTTCTCCTTTCAGGTTGCGTCCTTAAGACTTGGCGCGGCCAAGATACTCGCCGGTACGCGTGTCAATGGAAATACGGTCGCCTTCGTTGATGAAAAGCGGAACCTTAATCTCTGCGCCAGTCTCAACCGTAGCGGGCTTCAGCGTGTTGGTAGCGGTATTGCCTGCAACACCCGGCTCAGTCTTGGTGATTTCCAGCTCGACAAAGTTCGGGCACTCAACGCCGAACACATTGCCCTTATAGGACAGCAGGGTGCACTCCTCGTTCTCCTTGATGAACTTGAATGCATCGGGAAGCGTATCCTTGTTCAGAGGAACCATATCATAGGTCTCATTGTCCATGAAGTAGTAAAGATCGCCGTCAGCATAGCTGTAAGCCATCTTCTTGCGCTCGACAAATGCTTCCTCGAATTTTGCGGTTGGGTTGAAAGAGGTTTCAGTCACGCCGCCGGTGATGATGTTCTTCATCTTCGTGCGGACAAATGCTGCACCCTTGCCGGGCTTAACATGCTGGAATTCAACGACCTGATAAATCTTGCCGTCCATTTCAAAAGTCTTACCGTTTCTGAAATCGCCTGCGGTAATGGTTGCCATATATGTTTCCTCCAATGTGATAAAATATACATTCTATAGAATGCCGCCTCACGGCTTTTAACTTCCTTAGTATACAACAAGGAATTCCCGTTTTCAAGTATTTCCTATAAAATTATCAGGTTTTTCGGGCTTTTTGTAATATCGGTGCAGCCGTTTTCCTCGAAAATGACCACATCCTCGATGCGGACACCGAACTTTCCGGGCAGATAGATGCCCGGTTCTGCCGAGCAGACCGCGTGAAGCGGCATGGGATTTTCGTTCCTCATATTGCAGTTCGGGTTTTCGTGGATTTCCAGACCGAGACTGTGACCGTAGCTGTGGCCGAAGTATTCGCCGTAGCCTGCGGCGGTAATCAGGTCGCGTGCCGCAGCGTCAACAGCCTTGCCGCTCACACCTGCCTTGGAAATCGCAATACCGGCAAGCTGTGCATCCAGTACCGTCTGATAGACCTGCTTCATCTCGTCTGTTGCATAGCCGAGTGCAACCGTGCGCGTCATATCAGAGCAGTAGCCCCGATAAATCACGCCGAAATCCATCGTAATAAAGTCGCCCTTTTGCAGCTTCCGGTCACCGGGAACGCCGTGCGGCATACTGCTGTTCGGGCCGGAAACAACGATCGGGTCAAAGGAGAGTCCTTCCCCACCGTTCTTATACAGGCAGTAAATCAGCTCGGCGCAGAGCTCCTTTTCGGTCATTCCCTCGCGCACTCTGCCGCACACCTCTGTAAATGCTCGGTCGGTGATCTCCTGCGCATTTTTCATGCGCTCGATCTCCCATGGCTCCTTGGAGGCGCGGAACGCATTGATTTTCTCCTGCATGGGAACAAATTTTGCATTCAGCTTTTCGCGGAAGGTATCAAATTCGCTGACCGTCAGATAAGCCTCCTCAAAACCGATCGTTTCGATCCCGAGCTCACTGACGGCGCGGTTGAGGCAACCGAACAAATCACGGCCGAAGTCGATGACTCCAAAGTCACGGATGTTATTCTGTGCAGATTCGATATAGCGGCTGTCGGTAAAATAGCGTGCGCCGTTTTTGCCGAGTAAAGCAAAGCCCTCCGCTATATCGAACTCCGCCGCATACATACGGCTGTAGCGCGAGGTCAGGAACAAACCCTGCACCTCGTCATTTAATAAAGAACGGTATTTTTCAATATTCTTCATAACTTTACTCTCCTTTTCTTCGCCATTGCCAGAAACGGCACCTCAAGCACATGGCGCAGCTTCAGCCAAATATTATGATTATGAATAGATTTGACTGCCAAGGCCGTCACGCCGGACAATTTGGCGCATAAAACATCCGTATATATCTGATCTCCAACCAGTGCGGTCTGCGATTTCTTTACGCCAAATCGGCGCATTGCCTCCCGCACACCGCGCGTTCCGGGCTTAGATGCCCCGGTGATACAGTCAATAC
>PITX01000244.1 GCA_017577345.1 Clostridiales bacterium | reverse complement strand
GTCGATGATCTGCTGGATGCGGTGGACGTTGGAGGCGAACGTCGTGACGATGATGCGCTGCTTGCACCCCTGGAACAGGCGGTTGAAGGTCTTACCCAACATGCTCTCCGACATTGTGTAACCCGGCCGCTCCACATTGGTCGAGTCGGCGAGCAGCGCCAGAACGCCCTGCTTGCCAAGCTCACCGAAGCGGGCGAGATCGATGACCTCACCGTCAATAGGGGTGGAGTCAATTTTAAAGTCACCCGTATGAACGGCATCGCCGAGATTGGTGTGGATCGCAAACGCCACGGAGTCGGCAATGGAGTGGTTGACGTGAATAAACTCCACGCTGAACTTGCCCGCCTTGACCGTCATGCCGGATTCGACCGTAACAATCTTCGTGGATTTGGCGAGACCGTGTTCCTCCAGCTTGAGCCGGATCAGCCCTGCCGTCAGGCGCGTGCAGTAGATCGGCATATTGACCTGCTTGAGGACGTAGGGGATCGCACCGATGTGGTCTTCATGACCGTGCGTGATAAAAAGGCCGCGAATGCGGTTTTTGTGCTTGACGAGATAGCTGACATCGGGAATGACACAGTCGATGCCGTACATATCGTCACCGGGGAAGGCCATGCCGCAGTCAACGACGATGATCTCACCGCCGTACTCGTACACGGTCATATTCTTGCCGATCTCGTTGAGACCGCCAAGAGGAATGATTTTTAACTGTTCTGCCATAAAAACTCCTTTATAAACTGCCCGAGACAACAAGCAAGAAGAGACGTCCGTGCCCGTGTTTCGCCCTGTTCCGCGAAACAACTGCAACCTGCGGCGTCTTGCTGACCTGTCGTATGGACTTGTGATGTATTGCACCGCACAGCAGCACTGCACGGGTAAAAAACACTTCTTGACGATAGTATAGCACGGGTGTGAGGAAAAGTATACAATAAAAACACAATGTTACAGAAATTTAACTATTGTGCTTCCAAAATAATTCGTGCTATAATACAATATCTATTACCATCGCGAGATAGCATCTTCCGAAAAGGGGGGAGAACCCATGGCAAACAAAAAAATCGGCAAGGTAACAGAGCCGAATATGCGCGTCTATTTTATTTGTGTTGCGATCTTTGCAGTGATCACTTTTAAAGTAAGCGTACCGCTGGCACTGATTGAAATTGCCGCAACGGTGTTTCTTTACTGGAACTTCCGCCGCACGGCACAAAAGCGCCGCGAAAGCATACGGAAGTACATCGATGATATGACCGACGATATGGCAAACGCCGACAAGGCATCCATGCTCTCGGCTCCGTTTGCCATGATGGTGTTTCGTCCCGATACGCAGGAAATCCTCTGGAGCAACGACAGCTTTCTCCAGCTTACCGGCGTTTGTGAGGATATCTTTGACAACCGCATCAGCGATGTCCTGCCGACCTTCCCCACCCACTGGCTGCTTGAGGGAAAGTCCGAGTGTCCGGAAACGGTGATCATCGGACAGCGGCATTTCCGCGTGTACGGCAATCTGAGCCATCCGGTCAGCTCGCGCCGCGGCGTGCGCAGCCTGCTGGCAACGACCTACTGGATGGAGACAACGGAGCAGGACGCACTGCGGCTGGAAAACGAAAGCCGCCGTCCGCTTGTCGCCGTCATCACGATCGATAACTACGAGGAACTGATGAAGGCCGGAACAGAGGCGTCCCGCAGTGCGGTTCTTGCCGCAATTGACGAAAAGCTGAGCAAGTGGGTGGAAGGAACCCACGGTATGCTGCGAAAGTTTGACCGCAACCGCTATGTACTGGTCATGACAGAGCAGAACTATCAAAAGCTTCTGGACGGAAAGTTTTCCGTGCTCGACAGTGTGCGCGAGGTCGTGACGGAGGACGGTGTGGCAGCCACACTTTCCATCGGTATCGGCAAGGACGCCGAGGACTTCGAAACGCTCTATCAATACGCGATGCTTTCCATCGAAATGGCACTTTCCCGCGGCGGCGACCAGGTCGTTGTGAAAAACAGGCTTGACTTTGAATTTTACGGCGGCAAGACCAAGACAAGCGAAAAACGCACCAAGGTAAAATCGCGCGTGATGGCAAATGCGCTCGGCGAACTGATCTCCGACGCAAGCCAGGTTTATGTCATGGGCCACAAGCACGCCGACATGGACACGGTCGGTGCGGCGGCGGGTATTTGCTGCATTGCACGCAAGCGCGGCAAGAAAGCGAAAATTGTCATTGATTGGGAGGACAATGTCTCGGGGCCGGTGCTCGAAAAACTGAGCAAGCTGCCGGAGTATAAGGACACCTTCATCAGCGGCAGCGATGCGTTCATCTCCGCGCAGGCGGGTGCGCTGCTGGTGGTCGTCGATACCAACCGACCTGATTTCGTGGAATCCGAACAGCTGCTCGATGCGTGCAAC
>PITX01000243.1 GCA_017577345.1 Clostridiales bacterium | reverse complement strand
GGTTGTGACATATCTGCGGAATATGTCCCCCTTCTGGCGCGATCTTGTCAGCGGCAAACGCCCCCATGTATTTGCAGAATAAACGGAAAGGAATGGTCATAACCATGGCTTTATACAGTGAAAAAGTAATGGATCATTTTCGCAATCCCCGGAATGTCGGTGTGATCGAAAATGCAGACGGTGTCGGCGAAGTGGGCAATCCCGTTTGCGGTGACATCATGAAAATCTATCTTAAAATCGACCGGGACATCGTCTCGGACGTGAAGTTCGAGACCTTCGGCTGCGGCAGTGCGATCGCGTCGAGCTCCATGGCAACGGAACTGATCAAGGGCAAACCTCTTTCGGAGGCGCTGACGCTGACCAACAAGGCAGTCACAGAGGCGCTGGACGGTCTGCCTGCCCACAAGCTGCATTGCTCGGTTCTTGCAGAGGAAGCGATCAAGAAGGCGGTCAAGGATTATTACGACAAAAACGGCATTGCCTATGATCCCGCTCTGTTTCCGGATTGCGAGCACTGCGCGCATTGCGGGGAGTAAACGGGTGAAAGCATTGATCGCCATGAGCGGCGGCGTTGACAGCAGCGTCGCCGCTTTCCTTGTCAAAGCGCAGGGATACGACAGCATCGGCTGCACCATGAAACTGTATGATAACGCGCTGGCGGGCGTGTCCCGCGGTCATACCTGCTGCTCGCTCGACGATGTGGAGGATGCCCGCAGCGTCGCCTGTCGGCTGGGCATTCCGTACTATGTGTTCAATTTCAAGGCTGACTTTGAAGAAAAGGTGATCCGGAAATTTGTCCGGAGCTATGAAGCCGGTATCACGCCAAATCCGTGCATTGACTGCAACCGCTACCTGAAATTTGACAGGCTGTATGAGCGGGCAAGGATCCTCGGCTGCGACTGCATCGTGACCGGACACTATGCCAGGATCGAGCGGGACGGAGAACGGTATTTGCTGAGAAAGGCGCTCGACGACTCGAAGGATCAAAGCTATGTGCTGTATTCCATGACGCAGTCACAGCTGGCACATACTCTGTTTCCGCTGGGAACACTGAAAAAGGCGGATGTCCGCCGCATGGCAGAGGAGCAGGGCTTTGTGAATGCAGACAAGCCGGACAGCCAGGATATCTGCTTCGTCCCGGACGGCGACTACGCGGCGGTCATCCGGCGATACACTGGAAAAGACGCCGAAGCAGGGGACTTTGTGTCTGCGGACGGAACGGTTCTGGGGCGGCACAAGGGCATCATTCATTACACCGTCGGTCAGCGGAGGGGGCTGGGGATCTGTGCGCCGGAGCCGCTTTATGTCTGCGGTATTTCCCCCGGCAGCAACACCGTTCTTCTGGGACGCAACGCCGACCTGTACCGGAAAGATGTCGATGTTGCGAATGTCCATTGGATTTCCGGGACAGCACCGCAGGCGGATTTTCGCTGTGCGGCAAAGCTCCGCTATCGCCAGAGCGAGCAGCCTGCCGCGGTCATTCCGACCGGTGCAGATACCGTGCACATCGTCTTTGACGAGCCGCAGCGAGCCGTTACTCCCGGGCAGGCGGCCGTCTTTTATGACGGAGATACGGTATTGGGCGGCGGAGTGATCGTCCGAAAGCCTTGATTTACCGACTGCCCGTGTAGTATAATCGGTGCGGAACAGGAGGGGACGCACATGATGATTTCAACAAGAGGCCGCTACGCACTGCGTGTGATGATCGACCTCGCAGAGCACAACGACGGCGGCTATATCGCCATGAAAGCGGTCGCGGAGCGTCAGGGAGTTTCCTTGAAATATCTGGAAAAGATCCTTCCCCTTCTCGTCTCGGGCGGTCTGGTCGAGGGTGTCCACGGAAAGGGCGGCGGCTATCGGCTCACCCGCGCGCCGGAGGATTATCGCATCCGCGAGATCCTGGTGCTGACCGAGGGGGATCTTGCGCCGGTCGCCTGTCTCGGGGCCGACGCAGAGCCGTGCAGCCGCACCGCGGAGTGCCGGACGCTCCCGCTCTGGAACGAGCTGAACAGACGGATCAGCGAATATCTGGACAGCGTAACGCTCGCAGAGCTGATGAAGGTATAACGCATCCGTCTACAAACGCCGGGGATCTCTGTCGCATCGAATGACACAGTAAAAAAGCGAACGCCGCCCGAATGACGGTGTTCGCTTTTCTTTTTTTCCCGTGTTACTGCATCTGCTCAAATTCGGGTGCCTGTGCAAACGTATCGTTGTCGCTCGTCCAGGTAAACACGCCGTCGGCAATGTCAAAATGACCGGTACCGTTTTCGTAGACAATCAGTTCTTCCCACGGTGTTTTCTCCTCCCCGGGTAGCTCGCCCGGCTCACCATAGGTGGTCGTGACCAGCTTGCCGTCGGTGTAGTCAACGCGCGTACCGTCCTCACGCATCGTGCCGCTCATTGTCCAGACGGAGGTCTCAAAGGCGGAGCTGCCCCAGGT
>PITX01000242.1 GCA_017577345.1 Clostridiales bacterium | reverse complement strand
CAGATGGCCCGCGCCTCGGCCGCCACCAAAAACCGCGCCCTGCTGGCGCTGGCCCGGCTGCTGCGTGAAAACACCGAGGCCTTGCAAGAAGACAACGCACTGGACCTCGCCCCGGCCCAGGCCAATGGCCTGTCGGCTCCCATGGTCGATCGCCTGCGCCTGAGCCCCAAGGTGCTCGAAACCTGTGCCCAGGGCTGCGAACAGCTGGCGGCCATGCCCGATGTGATCGGCGAGATCCTGGGCATGAAGCAGCAGCCCAGCGGCATCCGCGTGGGCCAGATGCGGGTGCCTATCGGCGTCTTCGGCATGGTCTACGAAAGCCGCCCCAACGTCACCATCGAAGCGGCAAGCCTGTCAATCAAGAGCGGCAACGCCTGCATCCTGCGCGGCGGCAAGGAGGCGTTCCACAGTGCCTCGGCAATCGCGGCGGCTCTGCAGGAGGGTCTTATCTCTGTCGGTCTGCCGGGAGAGCTGGTACAGCTCGTGCAGGACACCACAAGAAACAGCGCGACAGAGCTGATGCAGGGCGTCGGCTTCATTGACCTTTTGATTCCGCGCGGCGGTGCGGGTCTGATCCGTGCCTGCACGGAAAACGCGAAGGTGCCCTGTATTCAGACCGGTACAGGCATCTGCCACATCTATGTTGACCGTGCCGCCGATCTTGACATGGCGGTTTCCATTATTGAAAACGCAAAAACCAGCCGTCCCTCCGTGTGCAATGCCGCCGAGGTCTGCATCGTCCACCGCGACATTGCGGCAGACTTCCTGCCGATGCTGCAACAGATACTCGTCACAAAGCGCGAAGCGGACGGGAAAATTCCGGTAGAGTTCCGCGCCGATGCTGAAGCCGCGAAATACATCGGCGTTCCCGCCGGCGAGCAGGATTTTGACACAGAATTTTTAGACTATATCATGGCGGTCAGGATCGTGGCTTCCGTGGAGGAGGCGATCGCGCACATTGCCGCTCACTCTACGGGGCACAGTGAGGCCATCATCACCGCCGATGACAAGGCGGCAGAAAGATTTATCCGCATGGTGGACAGTGCTGCTGTCTATGTCAATGCCTCCACCCGCTTTACCGACGGTGGGGAATTCGGGCTCGGCTGTGAAATGGGAATTTCCACGCAGAAGCTCCACGCCAGAGGTCCGATGGGTCTCAGGGAGCTGACCGCATACAAATACATCGTCCGAGGAAACGGACAGATTCGCTGAGGTGAAAAACATGAGTAACATCGGATTCATCGGTGTCGGCAATATGGGCGGCACATTGGCAAAAATCGCTGTGCGCGCCATCGGCGCAGAAACCGTTTCGGTCAGCAGCCGCACCTTGGAAAAAGCGCAGAAATTTGCCGCGGAAACCGGCTGCACCGCGAAGAGCAACACCGCGCTTGCGGCAGAGGCTTCCATGATCTTCCTCGGCGTGAAGCCGCAAAAGATGGCGGGAATGCTCGAAGAAATCGCGCCCATCCTGTCTGAGCGGAAAGACCGTTTTGTGCTGGTGACGATGGCAGCAGGTCTGACCTGCGAAAAAATCGCGCACATGGCAGGCGGCGATTATCCCGTCATCCGCATCATGCCCAATACACCGGCTCTGGTCGGGCAGGGCGTGATCCCCTACTGCGGAAACAAAAAGGTCACGCAGGCGGATTTTGACGAATTGGAGCAGGCACTTTGCGGTGCCGGACTGGTCACGCCGCTGCCTGAAAACCTGATTGACGCGGCAAGCGCGGTATCGGGCTGTGGACCTGCATTCGTCTATATTTTTATTGAGGCACTTGCCGATGCCGCCGTTTCCTGCGGTCTGCCGAGAAAAACGGCGGTGGAATTTGCCGCGCAGACAGTCCTCGGCTCTGCAAAAATGGTGCTGGAAACCGAAGAACATCCCGGTAAGCTCAAGGATGCCGTGTGTTCTCCTGCAGGAAGCACGATCGCAGGCGTTAAGGCACTGGAGGACGGTGCCTTCCGTGCCGCTGCGGAAAACGCGGTGCTGACCGCCTTCCGCCGCACAAAGGAACTCGGAAAATGATGAAAACAGGCTGCGCGGCGTCAGGGAACCTTCCGTAAGGAAGCTGCTTTGAGACGGCAGTTACCGGCTCAGAAAATATGAAACCGGCGTGACCGCAATGGTCACGCCGGTTTTCAGCGTGTCGAAAAACCCTTTTCGACACGCTGACGGGCTGTCAAAAAGTTCGGAAGATAGGACGTTTGCGAGCGCCGCCAGTGGCGGAAACAGCGAGCAAAAAGGAGTGGCAGCGGTCGAAAAAATCGAGGGCGGAATACGCACGAAGATTTTTTCGGGTACCGCAACAAAGGCAACTCGCGTCCGTCGGCGTACATAGGCTCAAAGAAAAACCGATGGGCAATCCAGCAAAGCGATTGCCCATCGGAGAGGAAGCGCAACGGAATGATTGAGCTTTGCCGCTTGCGGCGAAGCGAAGAATATGCAGTTTG
>PITX01000241.1 GCA_017577345.1 Clostridiales bacterium | reverse complement strand
GGCAAAGGTAACGTCTTCGTATCGGATTTCTTCTGCGTGCTGCAACGGTTTTCCGTCTTTCGATGCGCCGTATGCAATAAACCGTTCCATTGCATCGCAGGCGGGCTTGACGGCTACAAGCTGACGGATGATTTCCGCAAGTGAAATCAGCGGATAGGACAGCTGATCGATCATCCCAATGGCTACGAAGAAGTTGCCTGCGGTAAAGTCGCCCCGAAGCACGAGCCATGCGGCAAAGACCAGCACGATGAAGTACGACAGATACGAAATCAGCGTCGTGATCAGCTGCGATATCGCGCCGAGCAGGGAATCCTTCAGGAGCTTGTCCATGACGGAATCGTTTGAATCGTCAAACCTCCGGAGAATCTGTCGTTCCACGGAGAAGTTTTTGATGATCTCAAATCCGCTCAGCCAGTCGTTAACTTTTGCAAGATGCTCTTCGACCGCTTTGAGATATGCTGTCTGCGCGTTTTGCAAACGTTTTTTGATCAGCTTGGGGACATACAGCGGAGTGGTTAACAGTGCGATCGTCACGAGCGCAAGCCGCCAGTCCAGAAGAAACAGCGCGGCGCTGACAAAGACGATCTTTGACAGAATATCAAAGAACAGCGGCAGCATCCGAAATCTGCGATTCTGAATAGCGTCCGCATCGTTTGTCAGCTTTGCAAGGTATTCGCCCTGCTGCTGCAATTTGTAATCCACGTAAGACCGGCGCAATATGCTTTCAAAGACGTCGCGTTTCAGCATCCGCGTACATCCGGTCACGTATTTCGCGCTGCACCGCTTATACAGATAGTAGAATAACACCTCGCCCAAGATAAACGAGATGAGCAGCAGAACGTATTTGATTGTAGTTCGGATCTCACCGGCGATGGCATAATCCAGCACATCGCCCTTGAAAAACTGCAGCACGACAGCAAACGTGTTGCTGCAAAGAATACAAACCAGCGCGCCGAAAAAAGCGGCGCGATTGCGCTTTTGATATGTTCTCATATGTACCTCCTGTCAGCTTTGCGACAGAAGGAATGAAATGGATTTTCCTTCTGCCGTTCAGAAGGAAACCCGATACTTGACCATAGCGGCTGGCGATCCTTTCAATTGACTGATTTTATTATATCTTAAGCTTTGTCTGTTTGCAGTCGATCTCATAAGCAGGGCAACCATTTGTTTAAAGCATCGGCAACTTTTTTACTTAATTCTCCGGACCAGCTGATAAATAGTTTCATTGTATTCTCCCCTTTTTCCCAACTTATCATATAAACCTCCTACATAGTATCATGTTCTCTATAAAAATCAATATTTAGTATGCCTCAGGCACCAATTATTATTACATCGTATTATTGAGTTAACATGCTTTGTATTCTGTTGAAATGTGTATGCGTCTTTCTACTGTAATGTGTTCCAAGTCCGTTATCAACACTCGTACCATAGAAGGACTCTGATTTGGATACAATCAGGGTCCTTCTTTTTTGCACCCCTCTTCCGACAGTTTTGTGGCTGTGCTTTAACTGAAAAGCAGTCTGTCGAAATCAAAAAACATATTGACACAGTGTCAAAATGTGCGTATAATGATCATGCTGACATGGTGTCAGCATATACGGATAATGGTGGGGGATTGAATCATGAGAAAGGATACACCGGAACAGATCGCCCGTAAAAGGGAAGAAATTATCAATGCCTGTGAGCGACTCTACCGAACGATGAGCTTTCGGGAAATCACACTCAAGGAGATCGGACAGTTCACTTCCTTCTCCCGTCCCGCCATCTATAACTACTTTGAAACGAAGGAAGAAATCTTTCTGGCTCTTTTTCAGAGGGAATACGACCGCTGGAATGAGGATCTGACGGTTATACTGAACGGGAACGAAAAACTGTCTAAAAAGGACCTGGCAAATCACATTGCAAACTCTCTTTCCGGACGGGAACAGCTCTTAAAGCTTCTCTCCATGAACAATTATGATATGGAGGCAAATAGCCGTCAGGAACTGTTGACCGCCTTCAAGCAGTCTTACGGACGCTCCATGCATCTGATGCGCATGCTTCTGGAGAAGTTCTGCCCGGACATGCGCGTGACGGATATCCGGAACTTCATCTATACCTTTTATCCCTTTATGTTTGGGATATACCCCTATACGGCTGTCACGGAAAAGCAGAGGACAGCCATGAAGGAAGCAGGCATCGACTACGTATATCAAACCGTCTATGAACTCACTTACAGCTGCCTGATCCGGCTGCTGGGCGAGTGAAAGACGGATAAAGAATAACAATCATTTCAGCAAAGGAAAGTACTTCGATGGCATATTTACCGAAAACGGCGCTCGGCGCATGGGCATGGGGTAATGCCGGAACTTTCGGAAACAACTTTACGTCGGACAGTCTGAAGCCGATCTTAGATACCGCTTTCGGGAAAAGGAGATGAAATAAGATGAGCATCACGGTCAATCTGTATTATCA
>PITX01000240.1 GCA_017577345.1 Clostridiales bacterium | reverse complement strand
AGATACCACCATCGGCTCGTTCGTTGAGGACGACAACACGCCCGGTCCTGCGGACGCAACGAGCAACGCACTGCTTGCAGAAGCGTTGAGCGAAATACTCAATACGCTGACCGAGCGTGAGGCGGATGTCCTGCGTCTGCGCTTCGGCATGTACGACGGCAAGACGCACACATTGGAGGAGGTCGGTCAGATTTTCGGCGTTACGCGTGAGCGTATCCGCCAGATCGAGAACAAAGCGATCCGCAAGCTGCGCCATCCGAGCCGTGCAAAGAAGATCCGCGATTTCTACTGCTGATACAATATGAAATGCTGACTGTCAGACGGCAGTCAGCATTTTTCTTATTCGATTTCCGCTTCCTCCGCAGGCTGTTTTCTGCGGCGGCGGCGTTCCGTTTGCAGGATACGCTGCTCCTCGACGCGGTTTTCGTGCTCCAACGGATCCACGCTTTCCCAATAGGCATCAACGCGCTGATACTGCTCAAAAAGTGCCCATTCCCCCGGCGCATAGCAGAAGCCTCCGTTCAGTGCAGAGAAGAGCATGAGAAACAGCACATAGACCCAGAACAGGACAAACAGACAAAGCAACAGCGCAAGGCAGGTCAGCGACAACTCCAGCACCGCCGGAGACTCGCTCTGCGCGAAATGCAGAAGAGCAAAGACGATCATCAGCGCGACAAGCCCCGTCAGAACTCCCGCCTCCGGATACACCGACCACTTCGGCATATCTCTGCGCAGGGTATAAACCGTTTCTGCCTTATTGGTCAGAGCCTTTGCCTTGTTGATCTCGGAGCCGTTCAGCGGCTCTTTTGCATCTTTGTATTTCTTATAATCAAGATAGTAAAACACGCCTGCGATCACGCCGCAGATCACCAGTGGGATCATAAATGTAAATAGAATGGAAAAGACGATCAGGCTGCCCCATCCGCCGCGCGGAAGATACTCGACCAATGCCGGCAAAATCGGCATTTTCTCAAAAAAGCCGTTCAAAAAATCGCTGCCGAGAAACAGGATGAAGTTTCCGGTCGTCAAAAGCAGATTGAACATGAAAATGACCGTGCCGACCGGCTGAATGATGCGGCTGACCCGCTGATTCCTGCGCAGGGTGCGTTCCAGCTTCACGAGGCTGTCCCATGTTGGCTGTACTTCCGCGGCGGTCATAGGTGCTTTCTCTTTCTTGAACATCGTCTCTCTCCTCTCTCATTCTTCCAGCAGGCAGACGGCGTGGCAGGCGATGCCCTCACCGCTTCCGGTGAATCCGAGTCCCTCCTCCGTCGTTGCCTTGACATTCACCCGGTCAGCAGACACATTCATTGCCTGAGCCAGATTTTTGCACATCTGCGGAATAAACGCTTTCAGTTTCGGACGCTGTGCAAGCACCGTCACATCGACATTTCCGACACGAAAGCCTTTCTCCCGCAGAATGCGCATGACCTCTTCCAGCAGGAGCATACTCGAAATTCCCTTGTAGCGCGGGTCTGTGTCCGGGAACAGCACGCCGATGTCGCGCTGTGCCGCTGCGCCGAGCAGCGCGTCCATGAGCGCATGGACAAGAACATCTGCATCGGAATGACCGTCCAGACCGCGTTCAAAGGGAATTTCAACACCTCCGAGAATCAGCTTTCTGCCTTCTGTCAGACGATGGACATCGAAACCGTGTCCGATTCTCATGGCATTTCCCTCCCCTTTACAATCGCCTCCGCCAGAATCAGGTCTGTCGGAACGGTAATTTTCAGATTTTCCTCACTGCCTTGTGTCAGCCGAACCTCCATACCCGCGAATTCTGCCGCGGAGCAGTCGTCCGTCAGCGGCGCTCCCTGTTCCAGTGCCGCGCACAGCGCCGCTTTGATTTTTTCGGTCACAAAGACCTGCGGTGTCTGCACGGCGAAGAGCGTTGCGCGGTCGGGCGTTGCGCACACGATGCCGCCCCTTGCGACCTTGATCGTGTCATGCACCGCAATGGCAGGTGCAGCCGCACCGCAATTCTCCGCTGTTTCGATAGCAGCGTCGATGATCTGCCGCGTCACCAGCGGTCTTGCACCGTCATGAATGGCAGCCAGCGGTGTTTTGACAACACTTAATCCGCACAGAACGGATTCTGCCCGACTCTCACCGCCCGACACGACCGCCTGCAGCTTCGGATCACCTGCGCAGAGCGTCTGCACCGTCTGCACTAAATCTGCACGGGTCACGATCACGATGCTGTCGATCTTTTCACTTTCCGACAGTGCCTCCACCGTCCGAAGCAGCATCGGCTTGCCGCCGATCTGCGTCATGATCTTGTCGATGCCCTGCATCCTTCTGGCAGAGCCGGCAGCCACAATGACCGCCGTACAGCTTTTTCTCATCTCAAAGCTCCATTACCGTTTTCTTAAATTCCGCGCCGCGCACCATAAAATTCTTAAACCTGTCAAAGGCGGCACCGGCAGGTGACAGAAGCACAACATCTCCCGACTGAGCTCGCGCCGAGGCAGTGC
>PITX01000239.1 GCA_017577345.1 Clostridiales bacterium | reverse complement strand
ATGGCATGGGCTGACAAGTACCGTGTCCTGCGGGTCCGCACCAACGCCGATACCCCGAGAGACGCACAGCGTGCAAGAGAGCTGGGTGCCGAAGGCATCGGTCTGTGCCGTACCGAGCATATGTTCTTCGAGGCTGACCGTATCGCGGCATTCCGCGAAATGATCTGCTCCGATACCGTGGAAGAGCGTGAAGCTGCTCTGAACAAGATCCTGCCCTATCAGCAGGAAGACTTTGAGAAGCTGTTTGATGCCATGGGCAAGTACCCCGTCACCATCCGCTTCCTTGATCCTCCTCTGCACGAGTTCGTCCCGACCGACGAAAAGGACATCGAAGCACTGGCCGCTACCCAGGGCAAGAGCGTCGAATCCGTCAAGGCGATCATCGAAAGCCTCAAGGAGTTCAACCCCATGATGGGTCACCGTGGCTGCCGCCTGGTCGTCACCTATCCGGAAATCGCAAAGATGCAGACCACTGCTGTCATCCGCGCTGCCATCAATGTCCAGAAGAGACATCCGGTGTGGCACCTCGTTCCCGAAATCATGATTCCGCTGGTCGGCGATACCAAGGAGCTGAAGTTCGTCAAGGATACCGTCGTTGCAACGGCTGATGCCGAGATCGCAAAGGCGGGCATCGACCTGCACTACGAGGTCGGCACCATGATCGAGATCCCGCGTGCTGCCCTGACGGCTGACGACATCGCAAAGGAAGCAGAGTTCTTCTGCTTCGGCACCAACGACCTGACCCAGATGACCTACGGCTTCAGCCGTGACGATGCAGGCAAGTTCCTCGAAGCCTACTACAAGGCAAAGATTTTCGAGAACGACCCGTTTGCAAGAATCGACCAGGACGGCGTCGGCCGTCTGATGAAGATGGCTTGCGAGCTCGGCCGCAGCGTCCGTCCCGACATGCACATCGGCATCTGCGGTGAGCACGGCGGCGATCCCACATCTGTGGAATTCTGCCACAAGCTGGGTCTGACCTATGTCTCCTGCAGCCCGTTCCGTGTTCCCATCGCCCGCCTCGCCGCCGCCCAGGCAGCTATTAAGGAGCAGGGGAAATAATTCCCGACCTCTGAAAATCGCAGAGCTGACGATCGACGAGAAATATGCACACAAGTTCGTGGATACACTTCCCGATGTGCATCATTTCAAGCCAAGTCAGTGGAAAGATGTAAAGGTCACAATTTATATCTGAAACGAATCCCTCTGTCGGAAACGGCAGAGGGATTTTGATAAAAGAAACCATTTTGGAGGGTAATATGACAATAGCCGCAGGTTGGATAAGGCAAATACACAATTGCCAAGAGTTGGTATTTATTTCCGATAGTAGATTGTGTGGAGGGCACAGATGGGATGAATGTCCAAAGCTAACAACTTTACCTGGCAACACTTGTGCTTTGGCATTTGCTGGCGATACCGAATACGCATATCCAATGATGATGCAGATTAGGCAAGCAATGGCTGGTTATACCAGAATAGAAACACGAGCAATGGATATAACTGATATAAATGGTCACCTTTTAAAACACGCCAATCATTTAATCAACTCTGTTTATGATTTAGCTGACCCAAATTATTATCCAGATAACGAGTTTATTTTTGGAGGATATTCTTGGATTGAAAAGAAATTTAAGCTATGGAGATATTACTATAAAAAGAATGAAAAAGCGTTTGCAAAGGACGGACAAAACCATAGAATACTAACCAATGTCAGCGGAAATATTGTAGTAATGGGCGACCAAAAAGAGAATTATAAAAAAGAATTACGAAGTATACTTCGTGAAAAGTATGGTGCCACTATTGAAACGCAAAAAGGATTATCATTGGATATGGAACCATTTGAAGCTTTATGCAAAAGCTGAAAAAAGCAAAAAAGGAAGATACAATAGGTGGCGCCCCACAAATGATTAAATCATATCAATATATGAATTGTCGTCCTGTTGGAGTATATTGGCCAATGAAGAAAGATGATTTTTCAAATCGCACATTATTAGGTAGAAAACTTTTTGATTACGAGGATACTAAATATTGGTTTATTGATCCGATTACATTACGGACAAATGCCTGCAACAAAGCAGTTGAAACTGGTGAATGAATAGTTCCTGTATTTTTGTTCAAGATAATATATCGCACATTTTTCAAACCTCTTTTTATTTGGTAAAATGACATCACCAAATAAAGGAGGTTTTCTTTATGAAATCATTATTCGAGCAAATGGGCAGCACATATCACCGTGAGGGTGACTATCTTCTCCCCGATGTTGAACTGCCGGAAGAAAAGCCCATTGGCGTATGGGGACAACGGCACCACAAGTATTTGCGAAATGCAAACCGTATTCTTTTCAGTCAGTTGACTATCAGTGGCAAGATGAACGACTACCTCACCGACATCGACAAGCAGGCGGAAGAAATGTTTTCTCGGTTGGTGAAGCAACTTGTCGAACGAGACGGCATTACGGAAGCACTCAAAGCTACTG
>PITX01000238.1 GCA_017577345.1 Clostridiales bacterium | reverse complement strand
AGCCTGTATAAACCGATGAATTGCAAAGCCCCGCCTTTCCCTGCTATGGGAGAGGCGGGGCTTTCTTTGTCAGGGAAGCTCTGCCAGATCTGCGGTAATGGCGGAGATCTCGTAGGCAGTGCGCTCCTCGGCGACACCGTCGTTGATTTTGATGTACGCACGGCTCTGCAGTCGTCCCGTCAGGGCAAGCGGCGTGCCGACAGGATAAGCGGCGACCTCCTGCGCACAGCGCCCCCATAGAATACAGGGCAGATAATCGGCGCGGTGATAGGGACGGTTGACGGCAAGCATCACATCGCAGATCTCTCTTCCCAATGGGGTGCGCCGGTAAATCGGGTCCTTGCAGATGATCCCCTGCAGGCTGACGCGGTTATCATGCGGTGCATCCGTGACCTGTATCGTCTCTGCAAGTACGGAGATTATGAGCCGCCTGCCGTTCGGAGAGCGGTTGTTAAAGGAGCGAATCTGCCCCTCGATCAGCAGAGCATCCCCCTCACGCACCTCGGCGGCAAACAGCAGCTCCTCCGGCGCAAGGATCTGCAGACGGTCCACTGCGCCGGACAGCCGTGCAATTTCCAGATAAAACGAATAAAAACGCCGCCCGTGATTGCTGTGAGAAAACGCCGGAGCGGATGCAAGATTGCCGGTCAGCGTGATATGATTTACGGTTTGTTCCATTCTCCCACCTCGTTCAACTTCTTATGGGAGAGTATATTCCGCAGACAGGACAGATATGATAGGCGAATAATAACCGCGGGCAGGGGAAAACTGCTCGCGGAAGGATGTGGGAAAATGAAGAAAAATCGGCTTGCGCCGTGGCTATGCGGTGCGGCGGCAGGGCTTGCCAACGGCTTGTTCGGTGCAGGCGGCGGTATGCTGCTGCTCCCACTGCTCTCCAAAACGACGGACTTAAAGCAGCATGAGCTTTTTGCGTGCAGCGTTTGCATCATCCTGCCGATTTCACTGGTGTCGGCAGGCGTCTATCTTCTGCGCGGCGGCAGCTTCATCCTTGAAGCAGTGCCGTATCTGATCGGCGGCGCACTCGGCGGCGCGATCGCAGGACTTACGCTGAAAAAGCTCCCGACTGCGTGGCTGCACCGCGCACTCGGCATTTTTATCCTTTGGGGCGGTATTCGCCTCCTGACTGTATGAACGCGCTGATCGCCGGGCTTGCCGGTGCGATCTGCGGCGTGCTGTCCGGGCTCGGCATCGGCGGCGGCACGCTGCTCATGGTGTGGATGACCGCCGTCATGGGCATCGCGCAAAAAAGCGCACAGGGCATCAATCTGCTTTACTTCCTGCCGACTGCCGCCTGTGCGTTGTTTTTTCATATGAAAAACCGCCTTATTCGCGCACGCATCGTCATCCCTGCGGCGATTGCCGGCTGCATTGTTGCCACAGGTGCGGCAGTTTTGGCAACGGCAATGGATACAGGTCTGCTGCGCAAATTGTTCGGCGGTTTTCTGGTGATCGTCGGGCTGACGGAGCTGTTCGGGCGTCAGCGGGACAGAAAGGACAAATAGCCCTCCAAAATCAAAGAAGCGGCTACGGCGTCCACGGTTTCCTTGCGCTTTTTTCCATGGTAGTTGCAGTCGGAAAGAATACTGTGCGCCTCCACGGTGGTGCGCCGTTCATCCCACAGGACAACGGGCATGGCGCATTCCTCCTCCACCAGCGCGGCAAATTCCCGATACAGTGCCGCCCGCGGTCCCTCACTGCCGTCCATATTGCGCGGGAAGCCCATCACGAGCCGCTCTGCGCCGCTTTCTTTGACGATACGGGCGATCTCCGAGGCGGTCTTTTTTGCATTGTAGCTGTGAATTACGGTGGTCTGACCGACGATCATTCCGCTTGCGTCGGAAATTGCAATGCCGGTACGGGCATCACCGTAATCAATGGCCAGTACTCTCATATTTGTTTCTCCATGATACATAGTATCAACATTATAACGGTATATCACGGGAATTACAAGTTTTTTTCGCTGCCTGCTTGACAAGGAAAACGCGGTGTGCTATGATTCTATTAGTTAAACAGGACTAACTCGGAGGTGCGCAGGAATGACGCTGAAGGAACTGGCAATCGGAAAAAGCGGTCTGATTACCGCTGTCGGCGGGGAAGGACTGCTTCGCTGCCGTCTGCTGGATATGGGCCTGATTCCGAATACAAAGGTGACGGTACAGAAGATCGCTCCGATGGGCGACCCGATGGAGATCCGTCTGCGCGGCTATGAGCTTACCCTCCGACTGGAGGACGCGGCGAAGATAGAAATACTGCCGGAGGTGAGCGAGAAATGATGTTTGCATTGGTCGGCAATCAGAATTGCGGAAAAACGACCTTGTTCAATCAACTGACCGGTGCAAATCAGCATGTCGGCAACTTCCCAGGCGTGACCGTAGATAGTAAGACCGGTTCGCTGCGCGGCGTGAAGGACTGCACGGTGGCAGACCTTCCGGGCATCTATTCCATGCGTCCCTATACGGG
>PITX01000026.1 GCA_017577345.1 Clostridiales bacterium | reverse complement strand
GCTCGGCTCTGTTAGGAGAGCGTTTCAGCGATGCTGTTATCGCTGTCAGTGCTGATCCGGAAAAACCGGTTGTTGTCGGCGGTCGTACATTTTTTGCGCTGAATGGCTGGAACTCTGCCTTTGGCTACTGCGTCTTCACTGACGGTACAGATGAGCAGTCTGCTGCGATCTGCCGTATGGCACAGGTTTCTCTCGGCTTTACCAAGAGCTACTACGAGGAAAAGCACGACAAGGGCACTTTTGTCAAGAATATCATCACGGACAACATCCTGCCCGGAGACATCTATATCCGTGCAAAGGAGCTGCATTTCCAGACGGAGCAGCCGCGTGCGGTATTCCTTGTCCGTCAGCGCGGACATGAGGATGTCGCTGTTGTCGAGCTGCTGCAGTCTATGTTTAACGGTCAGCAGGACTTCGTCATCAGTGTCAATGAGACGGATCATGCCGTGATCTGCCATGTTGCACCGGATGTGACGGGGGAAGAGCTGACGCAGATGGCGAAAAGCATTGAAGAACGACTGAAAACGGAGCTCTTTGCCCGTACTACGATCGGTATCGGCACGGTTTCCGAGCATCTGCGCGAGCTTGCAGACTCCTATAAGGAGGCACAGGTCGCCATTGAGATCGGCAAGGTGTTTGACACCGAAAAGACGGTCATCAATTATGAAAATCTCGGCATCGGCCGCCTGATCTATCAGCTTCCGACCACACTGTGTGATATTTTCCTGTCAGAAGTCTTTAAGAAAAATTCCATTGACTCTCTGGATCAGGAAACGCTGTTTACGATCAATATGTTCTTTGAAAACAGCCTGAATGTCTCTGAAACATCCCGTAAGCTTTTCGTACACAGAAATACGCTGGTCTATCGTCTGGAGAAAATCAAAAAACTGACCGGACTTGATCTGCGTGAATTTGACGATGCCATCATCTTCAAGGTCGCACTGATGGTCAAGAAATATCTCGCATCACGCGAGAGCCGAATGATATAAGAAATCTGGTGTTACTATGATCGACTTAATCAATGTTACAAAAACCTATGAAACAGGCACCCATGCGCTCAACGGCATTGATATGCATATTGACGACGGTGAATTCGTGTTTCTGGTCGGACAGTCCGGCTCGGGCAAATCGACCATTATCAAGCTGTTGACTGCGGAATTGAAGCCGACCTCCGGCTCTATTCTGGTAAACGGCTATAAGCTGGAATCCATCAGGCGTTCGTCCGTGCCCTATATGCGCCGTACGCTCGGTGTTATTTTCCAGGACTTCCGTCTGATTGAAAACAAGACGGTCTATGAAAATGTCGCCTTTGCAATGCGCGTGATCGGTGCATCAAACAAGGAAATCAAGAAGCGTGTACCGTATGTTCTTGAGCTGGTCGGGCTGGAGAACAAGGGTCGCCGCCTGCCGAACGAGCTGTCCGGCGGTGAGCAGCAGCGTGTTGCGATCGCCCGCGCTCTGATCAATAACCCCACGATGATCATTGCCGATGAGCCTACCGGCAATCTGGATCCTGCGCGTTCCTTTGAGATCATGCTGCTTCTGGAGAAGATCAATGCGCTCGGCACAACGGTCATGGTTGTTACCCATGAAAAGGGACTGGTTGACCGCTTTACAAAGCGTGTCGTTGCCATTGATGAAGGTCGCGTCATCAGCGACGGAATGGACGGGTATTACAACTATGAAGCATAATAATTTCGGATATTTATTGGGCGAAGGCTTCCGTGCAGTATTCAAGCACGGCTTCATGTCCTTCGCGGCGATCTGCATTACGGTCGCCTGCCTTGTCATCATCAACAGCTTTTCTCTGATTTGCTACAACCTCAACCTGACGGTCGATGATGTGCAGAAGGAAATGCGTATTGTCGTCTGCATCGACGAGAATTATACGGAGGCCGAGTCCAAGAGCGTCGGCTCCGATATCAATCTGCTGGACAATGTGGAAAATGCAAGGTTCATTTCCCGCGAAGAGGCACTGGAAAACTTTATCGGTGATTCCGATGCATCTCTGTTTGACGGCTTAAATGCGCAATCCATGCGTGACCAGTTTGAGATCACGCTTGTGGATAATGCAAAGGTCGAGGAGACAAAGGCGGAGCTTGAAAAAGTGGTCGGCGTTGCCGATGTCTATGCGGATATCGAGGTCGGCAATGCACTGGCGACGATCCGCACGGTGCTGTATATCGCATCCATTGCGATCGCCGCTGTTCTGCTTGTTGTTTCTCTGATTATCATTTCCAACACGATCCGTCTTGCCATGATGGATCGCCGCGAGGAGATCGCAATCATGAAGATGGTCGGCGCAACGAACAGCTTCATCCGCTTCCCGTTCTTCGTGGAGGGCTTTATTCTCGGCGTTTTCGGCGCAGTACTGTCATTTTTTATTGAATGGGGTCTGTACGAGGTCATTCGCAAGGCTATCCTGAATACGGGTCTTGAGGTTATGAAGATTGTCCCATTTACCGAAATGCTGATTCCCATGGCTGTCATCTGCGCAGTAGCCGGTCTCTTTATCGGTATCTTCGGCAGCCTGATGTCCATCCGCCGTTTCCTGAAGGTCTGATTTCGGACGGAAAAACGGTTTGTTTCTCAGATAGGAGGAATACTATGTATAAGTACAGACGACTGATTATTTCCCTGATTGCAGGACTGCTTGTGCTGTCATTCATAGCAGGCTTTGTCGTTATGGCGGTCAATGCAAAAACTTCTGCCGAAATTCAGGCAGAGATCGACGAGCTGGAGGGAAAGTCGGACGAGCTGGAGGAGCAGCGCTCTGCTTTGGAATCGCAGATTGCGGAGAACGAGAGCAGAACGCTGAATGTGGTCGAACAGAAGGCACAGGTCGATCAGGAGATCGAGCTGACCCGTCTGGAAATCGAAAATGTCACCGAACAGGTGCACCAGTATAATATGCTGATTTCCGAAAAACAGGCAGAGCTGGACGAGCTGCAGGGCCGCCAGGATGAGCTGTTCGAGCGCTACAAGCTTCGTATGCGTGCAATGCAGGAGCGCGGTGAGGTTTCTTTCTGGTCTGTGCTTCTTGATGCGGAAAGCTTTGCAGATATGCTCAACTGCCGTGCGATGATCGAGGAAATCGCAAAGACCGATCAGCGCATGATGGATGAGATGCGTCAGCTTGCCGCGGAGGTCATTTCCGCCAAGGAAGACCTTGCAGCTCAGAAGATCATTCTGGAAGGGAAGAAAGCAGAACTGACCGAAGCACAGCAGACACTGGATGAAAAGCGTGCAGAGTCCGATCAGCTCCTTTCAGAGCTGGTTGCCGATAAGATCGAGCTGGTCAAGCTCGATGAAGAATATGAAGCGCAGCTGACGGCACTGACCGATGAGATTGCTGATCTGGAGGCAGAGAAAACTGCCGCCTTACAGCGTGAATGGGAGGCGGCGCATCCGCCTCAGCCCACTCCCGATAATCCCAATCCCGCTCCTGTTTATCCGAGCAGCGGCGAGGGCTTCATGTTCCCGCTGGACTACAGCGGCTATGCCTGCGTTACGAGCTCCTACGGCTACCGTGTTCACCCGATCACCGGCAACTATACAATGCACAACGGTGTCGATCTTGCAGCAAATCAGGGCACTGCGATCTATGCAACCAAGAGCGGCTATGTTACCACCGCGACCTATAACTACGCTTACGGCAATTATGTGACGATCAACCATATGGACGGCTTCTCATCGCTTTACGGACATATGACATACTTCGTCGTCAACGATGGCGACTTCGTTTCTCAGGGTCAGGTCATCGGCTATGTCGGTTCCACCGGTTATTCCACCGGTCCGCACCTGCATTTCACGGTATATTATAACGGTGACACCGTCAACCCGATGAACTATATTTCAGGTTAATTGTTATCCCGGAGCCTGCATAGCGGGCTCCGGGCATACGATTTTTAAGCAAGTTGGTGAAATAATATGAAGCATTTTAATTCTGTTTTAAAAAAAGCGAGCTGTCTTCTGCTTGCTATCGGCGTATGCCTTTCAATGACAGGCTGTTATTTCAGCGGCTATTTAACGCCGGAAACGCAGGGGAGTACGGAAGAGACCGAGCAACAGGACGATGCCTACAAGCAGAAGCTGGACGAGATTATCGCCTTGTTGGATCAGTACTATGTGGACGACTATTCCACCGAGGAACTCGGCGATTATCTGGCAGAGGCGGCGATCGCTTCGACCGGTGACCGTTGGAGCTACTATATCAGCGCGGAGGAATACGATGCCTATACAGAGGGCAATGCGAATGCCTATGTCGGCATCGGCGTGACGATTCAGCTCACGAATGAGGACGATGAAGGCTTTACCATCGTTTCCGTGACCCATAACAGCCCTGCGGAAGCAGCCGGTTTGCAGAACGGCGATATGATCGTCGCAGTGGAGGGAGAAAATGCCGTTGAAATGGGTATGACCGAGGCACAGCACCGTGTTCGCGGAGAAGAGGGTACCGATGTCAACATCACGATTCTGCGCGAAGGAAAAGAAATCGATGTAACGATCACAAGACAGGTGATTGAGGTCGAGGTCGTTGAATATGAGCTTTTTGACAACAATGTCGGCTATATCAAGATCAACAATTTTGATACCCATTCTTCCCGTGACTCCATCGCTGCAATCGAGGATCTGATTTCTCGGGGTGCAGACTCACTGCTTTTCGATCTGCGCTTTAACCCGGGCGGTATGAAGCATGAGTTGGTAGCTTTGCTTGATTATCTTCTGCCGGAGGGACCGCTTTTCCGCTCTGTGGACTACAAGGGCAAGGAGGAAGTGGACTATTCCGATGAAAGCTGTCTGGATATTCCGATGGCAGTTCTGATCAATGACGATTCCTATTCCGCGGCGGAATTTTTCGCGGCGGCATTGCAGGAATATGAAGCAGGCGTGATCGTCGGCACACAGACCTGCGGCAAGGCAAACTATCAGCAGACATTCCGCCTGAGTGACGGCTCTGCGATCGCCATTTCCACGGGTCACTATCAGACGCCGAACGGCGTGACGCTTGCGGATGTCGGTGTAACACCCGATGTCATCGTGGAGGTCGATGAAGAGACTTATTTGAATTTGTATTACGAAAAAGTCGGGCATACGGATGATGCACAGCTGCAGGCGGCAATCACCGCGTTGGGCAAATAGTGCTTGACAGAACATCGGCTTTCTTCTATAATCATTGCGCATATTTGTAACATTGGAGGATCATGGCATGGCAAAAGAATACAAACTGACCAGAGACCGCTTGAAGGAACTGGAAACGGAACTGAACTATCTGAAAACCACCAGAGAAAAGGAGGTTGCCGAGCAGATCAAGGAAGCGCGCTCCTTTGGTGACCTTTCCGAAAACAGCGAATATGATGAAGCAAAAAATGAGCAGGCGAAGCTTTACGGCAGAATTGCAGAGATTGAAAACATTCTGACATACGCCGTTGTGATTGATGAGACGACGGATTCCGAGGTAGAAGACCGCGTCGGTCTCGGCTGTACCGTGAAGGTGAAGGATCTGGAATTTGACGAGACGGATGTGTTCGCAATCGTCGGCTCGCAGGAAGCAAATCCGATGGAAAAGCGCATTTCTGATGACTCTCCCTTCGGCAAGGCAATGCTGGGAAGGCATATCGGAGATATCGTGGAGGTGGATGCCCCTGCCGGCATGCTCCGCTTTGAGATTTTGGATGTAAACCGCTGAAAATAACTGCCCTACAGCAGAAATGGAGAAGACTATGGCTAAGTTTGTACCGCAGGAGGAGCTCTCCCTGGTCGATCAGGTGAGGATCCGCAGAGAGAAGCTGGCACAGCTCTGCGAAGAGGGAAGAAACCCCTTTACGCAGACAAAATTCGACTTTACAACGACCAGCGCAGAAATCAAAGACCGCTTTGACGAAATGGAGGGGCAGTCCGTTGCGATTGCCGGACGCCTGATGAGCAAACGCGGTATGGGAAAGGTTATTTTTGCTGACCTGCAGGACAGCGAGGGCCGTATCCAGCTTTACATTAAGTTTGACGAAATGGCGGAGGCGGATTTTGATGACTGCCGCAAGCTTGATATCGGTGACATTGTCGGCGTGAACGGTGATGTTTTCCGCACACAGCGCGGAGAAATCTCTGTCCGCGCCCATCAGGTCACGCTGCTGTCCAAGGCATTACTGCCCCTGCCGGATAAATTCCACGGACTGACAAATGTAGAGACCCGCTACCGTCAGCGTTATGTGGATCTGATCGCTAATCCAGAGGTCAAAGAGACCTTTGTCAAGCGCAGTCTGATTTTGCGCGAGCTGCGTGCTTTCCTTGATTCCAAGGGCTTCCTGGAGGTCGATACGCCGATTCTGACGCCGTTTGAGATCGGTGCCTCCGCACGCCCGTTCTTTACGCATCACAATACGCTCAACATGGATATGGTGCTGCGTATCGAGACCGAGCTCTATCTGAAGCGCCTGGTCGTCGGCGGCATGGATCGTGTCTATGAGGTCGGTCGTATCTTCCGCAATGAGGGCATGGACCCGAAGCATAACCCCGAATTTACCACGATCGAGCTGTATCAGGCGTATACTGATTTCCACGGCATGATGGATCTTGTCGAGGAAATGATGAAGACCGTTGCCATGAAGGTCTGCGGTACGCTGCAGATCAAGTATCAAGGCATTCCCATTGACCTCAGCAATTGGGAGCGCATGACGATGGTGGAAGCGGTCAAAAAGTATTCCGGCGTTGATTTTGCACAGGTCAAGTCTGACGAGGAAGCCATTGCGCTTGCCAAGGAGCACCATGTTGCACTTCCCGAAGTGCCGACAAAGGGTGCGATCCTTGCGGAATTCTTCGATGCCTTTGTCGAAGAAAAGCTTATTCAGCCGACCTTTATCTATGATTACCCCGTGGAGAACAGCCCGCTTGCAAAGCGCAAGCCGTCTGACCCCGCATTTACCGAGCGCTTTGAGTATTTCATCAATGCGACCGAATTCGGCAACGCGTTCAGCGAGCTGAATGACCCGATCGACCAGAAAGCCCGTTTCGAGCGCCAGGTCACAGAGCGCAAGCAGCTTGACCCCAGGAGCAATGCACAGGTCGATTACGACTATGTGACCGCGTTGGAATACGGTCTGCCGCCTACAGGCGGTCTCGGCTTCGGCGTTGACCGTCTGGTCATGCTCCTGACCGACTCCGCTTCTATCCGCGATGTTTTGCTGTTCCCGACAATGAAACCTTTGGACTCTGACAAGAAGATTGAGAAGGCTGCTGCGGCTCCTGTTGAAGCTGCCCCTGTAGTCGAAGAAAAGATCGATTTTTCCAACGTAGTTATCGAACCTCTCTTTGAAGAATTCGTTGATTTCGAGACATTTTCTAAGTCCGATTTCCGCGCTGTAAAGGTTCTTGAATGTGAAGCAGTACCGAAATCCAAGAAGCTCTTAAAGTTCACTCTTGATGACGGAACAGGCGTAAATAGAACGATTTTAAGCGGTATTCACGCATTTTATGAACCCGAAGAACTCGTTGGCAAGACCTTGATTGCGATCACGAATTTGCCTCCGAGACCGATGATGGGTATCGACTCCTGTGGTATGCTTCTCTCCGCAATTAACAAGCGCGGCGAAGAAGAAGAGCTCCATCTTTTGATGGTCGATAACCACATTCCGGCGGGCGCAAAGCTCTATTGATTTTGGGTGAAAAAAGGCTAAAATCTCCGTTTTAGTCACCAAAAATCACCAACCGTTCTCCAATTTGGAGCAAATCAATGTGTGATTTCCCGTATAATCACTTAAAATCACATAATAGCTTATAGTTTCCCACAAGACTCACTATCGAAAGGTAGTGGGTCTTTTTTTGTTTTCTGCGTTTTGACCAACTGACCATTTTGTCTGTGAAGATACATAAACATATATAAGGATATTTCCCGCTGTGAATTTCACGGCGGGATTTTTTGCTTTCTGGAGGTTTTACATGAGCCCAAAAAATTTTTTGAAAAAGTTTCAAAAAGTGTGTCGTTTTTCGGCCTCAAAAGTTGCTGTAAGGGATTGTGGGGCAAAACCCCGCGATGCTCTTTGACAATTGAATATACATTCATCAGGTACGTTCCTTGTGCTGAGGGAAACCTCAAGCCGAGCCTACAAGTGCGCCATGACCCTTTTTTAAGGCGAGCGATAAAACTCATGTAGTTGAAGCCGAATTGCTTTCGGTGGTGGCGATGACAAGCACAGGGGTTAATGATACTTCTCTACGGAGGCGGCGGAGAACCCGGCGCGGGTGAGATTCCCATGGACTTGTTTCGCAAACAAGCGCCTGATGTATTCCCTGTGCGTGGGGTGTCGTGGACAAATAACGCACACGAACATAGCTGTTTGGAAACAGACAGCTATAAATAAAGAAAGGAGGAAACCCCATGGAAAACTGTAGAGTGATTGCCATCACAAATCAGAAAGGCGGAGTCGGTAAGACTACGACATCGGTAAACCTCGGCGTGGGACTTGCAGCACAAGGAAAGAAAGTTCTTTTAGTTGATGCAGATCCACAAGGCAGTTTAACGGTGAGTCTCGGTGTAAAGAACCCTGACGAATTGGAAATGTCGCTTTCCACTCTCATGCAGTCGGTTATTGATGATGAACAGCTTTCTTCTAATGCTATTTTGAAGCACCCGGAAGGCGTTGACTTACTTCCTTCTAATATTGAATTGTCCGGCATGGAAACGGGACTGTTTAATGTTATGAGTCGTGAGTATGTTCTGAAGAACTGTATCGACAGTATGAGAAAGAATTACGACTATATTCTTATTGATTGTATGCCTTCTCTGGGAATGATGACAGTCAATGCGCTCGTTGCGGCAGACAGTGTGATTATTCCATCTCAGCCGAACTTCCTATCAACCAAAGGTCTTAACTTGCTTCTGCGCTCTATTTCAAAGATTAGGCGACAGATCAATCCGAGATTGAAGATTGATGTTATTTTGCTGACGATGGTCGATAACCGCACGAACAATGCGAAAGCAATCATTACTTCGCTCCGATCTACGGTGGGAGAAAATATCCGCGTGTTCGATACGGAAATACCTTTTTCGGTAAGAGCTGCGGAGTGCAGTCTTTCCGGCGAAAGCATTTTCTCACACGACAAGAACGGAAAAGTTGCGACAGCGTATGAGGCACTCACAAAGGAGGTGACAGGAATTGAAGAACGCGCAAAAAATCGATCTGGGCCTGACCGGGTACGATGAGTTATTCATGAACGAGGCAGAGCGAAAAGAAAATAAGCTTCCTCGAATCTATGATATACCCATCTCAGAAATTGATGATTTCCCCGACCACCCTTTCAAAGTAAAAATTGATGAGGACATGGATCAGCTCGTCCAGAGCATTAAAGAACGCGGGATAATCACTCCTGTCACGCTCAGACCCAAAGAAGATGGACGGTACGAAATCGTATCCGGGCATCGAAGGAAGAAGGCTTGTGAATTAGCTGGGTTTGAAACTGTTAAAGCCGAAGTTCGGGAAATGACCCGTGATGAAGCTATTATTTTAATGGTTGAATCTAACTTACAGCGTTCAACAATCCTTCCAAGTGAAAAGGCATTTTCGTACAAGATGCGTCTTGAAGCCATGAAAAGGCAAGGAGAGCGTAGTGATTTAACTTCTGTGCCACTGGCACAGAAGTCGGCAACGTCAAGAGAAATACTGGGTAAAGAAGTTGGCGAAAGTCAAGATCAGGTTCGTAGATATATCCGTCTAACCGAATTGATCCCCGAACTTCTTGATATGGTCGATGAAAGCCGTATTGCATTGAGACCGGCAGTTGAACTGTCCTATCTGAAAAAAGAGGAACAGTCTGCGCTGCTCGAAGAAATCTCTTATGCAGACGCAACCCCTTCTCTTGCACAGGCTATCAAGATGAAGAAGTTTTCTCAGGAAGGCAAACTGAGCAATGATGTCATTGAGTCTATCATGAGCGAAGAAAAACCTAACCAGAAGGAAAAGATCAATATCAAATACGAAGATGCAAGGAAGTATATCCCTGCCAGTGTTCCTTATGATAAAACCGGTGAATATATAATGAAAGCGCTTGAGTATTATCACCGATATCAGGAACGGCAGAGAGATCGTGGTGATGCAAGATAAGCCCCACACCAAGGGAGAAGTGTACCCTTTTATCGGTGGAGTTTTGGTTCTCCCCCCTCACACTCCCCCCACTCCTCAATAAGCTTACTGTACTATCTGAGAAGAAGAATATATGGCACATTTGAAATAAATAAGTAGCGTTCATACAATATAAGTAAGAAATCAAAGGAGGCTATCCTATGAAACGAATACTTATTATTGTTGCAGTTTTGCTTATCTTATTATCCGGATGTGCCAATAACACTGTCCAACCGCCTACGGGAACAGAAACGGTGAATGATAGCACTACAGATACTTTTCCTCAGGTGGAAAAGGAAACAACTTCTTCTCAGGCAGCAAGCCAAGAATCAAGCGTTAATATAGATTCCCTTGAAGAATCCACACAAGATACCGATGAAAGTAAAACGGTACAAACGGAATCCGGCAACTCAAATAAAACAACGCCGGATACTAAGCCAAAAGAAGAAAAAGTTCCATCAATAAAAGATAGTAC
>PITX01000237.1 GCA_017577345.1 Clostridiales bacterium | reverse complement strand
CCCTTCTTCTATGAGTTGAACGGCGGTTCCAACCCCCTCGTGGGGATTCTGCTGAGTCTTCTGTGCGCTCTGCTCTTCGCCGCATTCGGTGGTCTGATCTACTCCTTCCTGACCATTACGCTGCGTGCAAACCAGAACGTAACCGGTCTTACCCTGACCATCTTCGGTGCAGGCTTTGCTGAATTCTTCGGTGCCTCCCTCAACAAGCTGGCCGGCGGCGTCGGTCAGATCTCCATTCCCGTCACCTCTGCCGGCTTCCGCGCCTATACTGCTCTCGGTGCCAAAGGCGGACTGATGAAGCTCATCTTCGGTCACGGCTTCCTGGTGTATCTCGCACTCGTCATCGCGCTTGTCATGCACTGGTTCCTCAACCGTACCCGCAAGGGTCTGAATCTGCGTGCCGTGGGCGAAAATCCCGGCACTGCCGATGCTGCCGGTATCAATGTCACCCGTTATAAGTACCTCGGTACGATTATCGGTTCTGCCATCGCAGGTCTCGGCGGTCTGTTCTACACGGTCGACTACATCAAGGGCACCTGGGCAAACGATGGTACGGTCGAAGGTCTCGGCTGGTTGGCTGTTGCTCTGGTTATCTTCGCGACCTGGAAGCCGCTCAATGCGATCTGGGGTTCCTACCTGTTCGGTATTGTCATGTGGTCCTACATGTACGTCCCCGGTCTGACCCGCAGCACTTCCGAGCTTTACAAGATGCTCCCCTATGTGATGACCCTGCTGGTGCTGATTCTCGTGTCCCTGCGCAAGAAGCGCGAGAACCAGCCGCCCGCGTCCCTCGGTCTCTCCTACTTCCGCGAGGAACGCTGATACGATTAAAAAGAGTGGGCCTGTTTCAGGCTCGCTCTTTTTCTTTTAATACTTCGCTCAAGAAAGGAAATAAGATATTATGTCAACTTTATTGCTGAAGAATATTCGTACACTCGTTTCCTGCGACGACAACGACAATGTCTACAAAAATGTTGACCTCTATGCCGAGGACGGCTTCATCAAGGAGATTGGCGCCAATCTTGATCGCAAGGCTGACAAGGTCATCTATGCCGACCATATGCTTTGCTATCCCGGCCTTGTCAACACGCATCACCATCTCTATCAGGTCTTTTCCCGCAATCTTCCCGAAGTGCAAAACATGGAGCTGTTTGATTGGCTGAAAACGCTCTACGAGATTTGGAAAAACCTCGATGCCGATGTCATTCGTCTCTCCTCCCTCACCGGTATGGGTGAGCTGATGAAGCACGGCTGCACGACCTGCTTTGACCATCATTACGTCTTCCCTGCCAACACCGGCGACCTGATCGGCGCACAGTTCGGTGCGGCCGATGAGCTGGGCATCCGTATGTACGCTTCCCGCGGCAGCATGGATCTCTCCGTTAAGGACGGGGGGCTTCCCCCCGACAGCGTGGTGCAGACGGTCGATGAGATCATGAAGGATTCTGCAAAGCTCATTGAGCAGTATCACGACACCTCATACGGCGCCATGCACCGTATTGCACTCGCTCCCTGCTCTCCGTTCTCTGTCAGCGCGGACCTGCTGCGTGAGAGTGCTGTGCTTGCCCGTCAGTACGGTGTGCGCCTGCACACCCATCTGTGCGAGACGAAGGACGAGGAAAACTTTATGCTCGCACGCGAAGGTATTCGTCCGCTGGAGTACATGGAGCGTCTCGGCTGGACCGGCAGCGACGTCTGGTATGCTCACGGTATCCACTTCAATGATGAAGAGCTGCGCGTGCTCGCCAAGACCGGCACCGGCGTTTGCCACTGCCCCATCTCCAACATGAAGCTCTCCTCCGGCATTGCCCGCATTCCGGAAATGCTGGAGCTTGGCGTTCCCGTGGGTCTCGGCGTGGATGGCTCCGCCTCCAACGACGGCTCTTCCCTGATGGAAGAACTGCGCGTGGCATTCCTTTTGCACCGCCTCAACTCCAGCAAGCTTGCTCCTACCGGCTATGATGTCCTTAAGATCGCGACACGCGGCAGCGCACGCCTCCTCGGCCGTGACGACATCGGTTCTCTTGCCGTCGGCAAGTGCTGCGACCTCTTCATGATCGACTCCCGCCGTCTGGAGCTGGTTGGCAGCTGCTTCGATCCCATGAGCGTGCTCGGTACCGTCGGTGTGCGCGGTGCGGTGGATTACACCGTTGTCCACGGCAAGGTCACGGTCGAAAACGGCAGACTTGTCACCGTTGACGAGGAAAAGCTCGCCGCTGACGCGGAAGCAAAATGCAAGGCTTATCTGAATCGCTGAGCCTCAGAAAATTCACTAAAAAATTGCAGGTCATTGTTGACCTGCAATTTTTATAAGCCAACTTTATAAATAACGGTCTGTGTTCTGCCAAAATGCCTCGCACGTTTTTTTGAATTCTTCCCGTACCTGATGCATATCGCCTTCCAATTTTCTGATATGCCGGCGCATTTCCGCGTTTCTTTCTTCAAGATCGCCCACCTGCCTGAGGTGTTCTCTGCGTATCTC
>PITX01000236.1 GCA_017577345.1 Clostridiales bacterium | reverse complement strand
GTCAAAACCGGTGAGCTGACGGAAGTTTGCGCAAACGAAAACGATGGGATGTTCGGACTGTTCGGTTTTGTCGGCAATGCGCCGAATTCAGAGCTTTTTGACGGTATTCTCAAGCTGGATAACGGCTATCTCAGAACGGACGAAAACATGCACACCGAGCTTGACGGCGTGTTTGCCGCCGGCGATATCCGCGTCAAGAGCCTGCGGCAGGTCATTACCGCCGCAGCGGATGGTGCTATTGCCGCCATGCAGGTGGAAAAGTTCGTCAACGCGTAAAACGCCACATAGTATTCGGAAAATGAGCGGTTCGCTGGATGGACCGCTCATTTTTTCGGGAAATTGGTAACAATTTGTAACTTTTTGACTGCGTTACTTTACAAACGGGGATTTGTTGGGTATAATAAAATGTCTGTATATGGAATTGAACTGTTGACCGGTGTGCAATGCCGCAAAAGAAACAGGGGGCAGTTTGCCCTTTGAGTAAACGGAGAAGATATGAAAAAAACGAAACGATATATAGCTCTTCTGCTCTCGGCCGTGATGCTTGTTACCGTGCTTGCCGGCTGCGGGAGCGAGACGGAGGAAGAAGAGAAGTTTGTTCTGCGCGCGTGTGTCTGTGATCAGATCGCGTCGCTGGACCCTGCGATGAATACTGACCGTGCGGCGCAGAGCGTATTTTACACCCTTTATGAAAATCTGATGCGTTATGTCGACGACGGTACAGGCTCTGCGGTGCTGGCAAACGGCATCGCCAAGGAGTACACGGAGGAAAATAATTACGACGGCACGGTTACATACCGGTTTTCCCTGCGCTCCTCGGCCCACTGGTCGGATGGTGAGAAGGTCACGGCTGACGACTTCGTTTATGCCTGGAGACGACTGGCTGACCCGGCGACAGATTCACCCAACCACGAGCTTTTGTCGATGATACAGGGTTATGATACCGTGCGTGCGACAGGTGATGTTTCTGCCCTTGCTGTTTCCGCAAAAAATGACACGACCTTCTGCGTGACGCTTTCGTACCCCTGTGCCTATTTTCTCGACGGCGTGTGTGCCAGCGTTGCTGCCATGCCGCTGCGGCGGGATGTGGTGGAAAAGGATGCCGAAAACTGGGCAACGACCTTTAATGTTGTCACAGACGGTGCTTACCGCGTCGGCACCTGGACGAAGGAGAGCTATCTGCAGACGAAGCGAAACGACAAGTATTACGAAAGCAGGCTCGTAGGTCCTGATGCAGTGCGGTTTCTCTTTGCCGATGATGCGGATGCCGCGTATGCGCTCTATGAAAGCGGCGAAGCGGATTATACCTCCAGAATCCCGCAGCGCGTGCTTTCACAGGATGAGCTGAGCGAAACATGGACGGCAACACCGCTGTTTGCGACCTATTGTGTGCTCTATAATAACCTTACGGATACATTTTCCGATGAACACGCGCGCAAGGCGTTTGACCTTGTCATTGACCGCAGTGCCATTGCCGCCGCCGCGGGTCCGGAATACTCTCCTGCCTGCGGACTCGTGCCCGTTGGCGTTCGTGACAGTGCCGACGGAGCGGATGCCGCGGACTACAGAAGTGTCGGCGGCGAGCTGTGTGCGATTGACACAGAGGGATATGAGATCCGCTGCGCCGAAGCCTTGGATGAGATGAAGCTTGCCGGCCATTACAACGGCGCCGGGTTCCCTGTGGTGGAGTATCTCTACAATACCGAAGAAGACGTCGGCGGCATCGTTGCCTCCTGCGTGCAGAGTATGTGGAAGGATGCGCTCGGCGTTACCGTGCGGCTTACCGGACTGAGTGAGGAGGAATACCGGGAGCGGATCACCTCCGGAGAATATGAGCTTGCCGGTCAGTACCTCACCGCACAGCAGAACGATGCAATGAGTTTCCTGAACTGCTTTGCAAGCGGAAGCGAGGACAACGCCATTCGCTACAGCAACCACACATATGATGTGCTGATGGGAGTTGCGAAAAAGTCGGAAAACACAGTTGCCCGTATTGCGTTCCTGCATGACGCGGAGGCGATGCTTCTGGAGAGTGCGCCGCTGTCTCCGGTGATTTTCGGCGCATCGGCACATTCACAGCGCGAAGGATTGCAGGGTATCTACCATGACGGGCTGGGTAACAGCTACTTCGTGTCCGCATCCCAAGCCAATGGAACATAAAAAACTGCTCACGACATTCGTGAGCAGTTTTTTTCTTCCTGTGACAGAAGGAATTATGCCGTTTTGTACAATATACACAATTTTTCTGCAAAATAAAAACTGAAACCGTCAAACTGCAAATTGACTTTAGCGGTGTAAAGCTTTATAGTTTTAAACATCAAAAGAAAAAGCCGCGAGGCAGAAAGGATTCCGCAGGCAATGAGAAGTGTGAGTCGCTACAATCTTTACTTTGCAGCCCGTTACTGCGCTGCATTGGATCGATACCGTCCTTGAAAACAGTGAACAGACAGATGGGTGATTTGTGTACTGTTTCGTTTTCGGATGGAACAGTGC
>PITX01000235.1 GCA_017577345.1 Clostridiales bacterium | reverse complement strand
AAGATACGTACGAGAGAGTTTTTTTGGGAAAGCAGAAGACGGCATAAGAGAGATAGTACGGTAGAGGGGGCTCGGAGAGGGGTATAAGAGAAAGGCATCTGAAGGGTGAGGCATAGGAGAAAAAAGGGAGCTTTGGGAGGGAGATGACGAAAAAAGAAGGCCGCTAGGAAAAACGCATGAAAGAGGTGTCCCGATGAAAAAGGGCGAGTATCATCTGGTCGTTTTCGTCTGGGTGTTCAACAGCCGCGGCGAGTTGCTTCTGACGAAGCGTTCTCCGGAAAAGCGCAGCTACCCGAACAAATGGGATCCGACCGGCGGTGCGGTGCTGGCAGGGGAGAACAGTCTGCAGGCGGTACAGCGTGAGCTGTTTGAGGAAACGGGAATCCGTGCGGAGCAGTCGGAATTTGAATGGATAGAGACCTACCGCCGCGCCGGGAAGAACGATATCTGTGATATTTATTTTCTGCGCAGGGATGCAGAGACGGACGAGCTTGTGATGCAGGAGGGCGAAACCTGCGGGGCAATGTGGGTCTCGCGGCAGGAGCTGGAGCGCATGATTGCGCAGGATATGGTTGCCAAACCGGATGCTTTCCGCTACCGTCAGCTGCAGGAAAAGCTCGCCGGATATCTGAAATAACGAAAAAATATGCCGGGATCGGAAATTTTCTCCGATTCCGGCGTTTTTTATTGTAAATGGTATTGACTGCATAAAAAAAGTGTGATAAAATTGTACTCTATACTGCGGAAATATCGCATAGCAACAATTTTCACCCACTATCAGCATTATACCACGGGCATCCGCAGTACGCAAGAGGGCAGAAAAACAAACTATCAACTGCTCCGGGCGTATCATAATTCATGAATAACACACCCAATGCTACAGAAAGGCTGTGATGACCCATATGCAAACCAAGGACATGAAGTTCGGAAAGACCGAGCGCAAGAGTTACGCCAAGTATCGGGAAATCCTGAAGATGCCGAATCTGCTGAAGATTCAGAAGGATTCCTACAACTGGTTCCTGAACGAAGGTCTGCGTGAGGTATTTCACGATGTCGCGGCGATCACCGACTACACCGGCAACCTCGAGCTTTCCTTCCTCGACTACTCCCTCGACGAGAAGCCCAAGTACACCGTCGAAGAGTGCAAGGAACGCGACGCAACCTACGCAAAGCCCATCAAGGTCCGTGTCCGCCTGCTGAACAAGCAGACCGGAGAGATCAAGGATCAGGAGATCTTCATGGGCGATTTCCCGCTCATGACCAACGGCGGTACCTTTGTGATCAACGGCGCAGAGCGCGTTATTGTTTCACAGATCGTGAGAAGCCCCGGCATGTACTACGGCGATACCGTGGACAAGGCCGATCAGCACACCTACACCGCGACGGTCATTCCTTACCGCGGTGCATGGCTGGAGTATGAGACCGACCTGCAGAACTGCTTCTTTGTCCGTATCGACAAGAACCGCAAGCTGCCGATCACCTGCCTGATCCGTGCTCTCGGCGTTGAGACCGATGCGCAGATCACCGAGCTGTTCGGCGAGGATGCCTTCATCAAGGCAACGATGGAAAAGGACCCCTGCAAGACCCGTGAGGACAGCCTGCTGGAGATCTACCGCCGTCTGCGTCCGGGCGAGCCGCCCACAGTGGACAGCGCCATTGCCTATCTGGATGCCCTGTTCTTTGACCCGCGCCGCTATGATGTGTCGAAGGTCGGCCGTTATAAGTTCAACAAGAAGATGGACATCTGGAGCCGCCTGAACGGTCAGGAGGTCGCACAGCCCATCGCCGATCCGCGCACCGGTGAAATTCTGGCAATGCCCGGCGAGGTACTCAACCGCGCAAAGGCAAAGGAAATCTCCGCACACGGCGTCTGCGACGCAGTCATTAAGGTCAATGACCGCGAGCATAAGGTTTTCTCCAACTTCATGGTTGACATGAAGAATTTCGTCGATTTCGATCCGGCAGAGTACGGCATCCGTGAAAAGGTCTGCCGCAAGGTACTCTTTGAGATGCTGGATACCGTTCCTGCCGACGGCTGGAAGGATGCCATTGAGGAGCGCATCGACGATCTGATCCCGAAGCACATCACGCCGGATGATATTCTGGCTTCCATCAACTATCTGACCAGCGTGGTCGAAGGTGTCGGCATGACGGACGACATCGACCATCTGGGCAACCGCCGCCTGCGCTGCGTCGGCGAGCTGCTGCAAAATCAGTTCCGTGTCGGCTTTACCCGTTTGGAGCGTGTTAT
This sequence comes from Clostridiales bacterium, assembly GCA_017577345.1. Taxonomy (GTDB): domain Bacteria; phylum Bacillota; class Clostridia; order Oscillospirales; family Oscillospiraceae; genus JAZOXB01. The sequence continues at coordinate 242 of PITX01000235.1, read as the reverse complement.
CCGCGAGCGTATGACGGTGCAGGATATGGACACGGTCACCCCGCAGAGCTTGATCAATATCCGCCCTGTGACTGCGGTCATCAAGGAGTTCTTCGGCTCCTCTCCGCTGTCTCAGTTCATGGATCAGAACAACCCTCTGGCAGAGCTGACGCATAAGCGCCGTCTGTCCGCACTCGGCCCCGGCGGTCTGAGCAGAGAACGCGCATCCTTCGATGTCCGAGATGTACACTACAGCCACTACG
>PITX01000234.1 GCA_017577345.1 Clostridiales bacterium | reverse complement strand
GGGTGAAGCACTGGCACAGGCACTGCTCAGCGCCGTAGAATACAACCGCACCTCCTCCAATATCTCCAATGCCTACGGTCTTTCTATCTACTTCCCCTATCAGCGCACCTCTAAGGTCGACAGTGCCGTTGCTACCTATGAGGCGATCGGCATGGACAGCGAATATGCTCGCTGTATTCAGGAATTTGCCAGTCTGGAAGTAGCCGGACAGGCCGCATCGGGCGGCAGCAGCAGTCCGTTAGGTTCCCTGCTCGGTGGTGGTGATTTGCTCGGTTCCCTGCTCGGCGGAGGCTCCTCCGGCAGCAGCTCGTCCGGCGGAGGTTTCGATATCTCCACCGTTCTCGGCGGTCTGATGAACGGCACAAGCCTGTTTGATGTTTCCGGACTGACAAGCGGAAATATCGGTTTCCTCGGCAAAGGCCTCAGTATGGACAGTGAAGAATATCTGGAAACGCACCGTTTTGACGCAGATGCCCTTGTGTGGACGGAATCTGACGGTCAGATACAGCTCATTCTCCCCGAGGATCAGTGGTCACTCGTCCACGATCTGGAGCTGAATGTCTTTATGGATGACGGTGAAGGTTTCATTGATCTTGGTCTGGACAATGTGTTTGAGTTTACGGATGACGGCGCATTGATCGGTGAATACGACGGTACCTGGCTTGCCATCGACAACCAGCCTGTTGCCTATTACTACGAAAGCACCGACTCTGACGGCACGGACTATACTATCACCGGCAGAGTTCCCGTGCTGATCAACGGCACCCGCGCAAATCTCATTCTCGTATTTGACAATGAACATCCCTACGGCTACATCGCAGGCGCAAGATATGACTATGTTGACGGCGAAACAGAGACGGTCGCCAAGGGCTTGAGCGCACTTACACCCGGCGATACACTGGATTTCCTCTGTGACTATTATTCCTACGACGGCACATATCAGGACAGCTATCTGTTCGGAGAGCAGATGATCTACCGCGAGGGAATGCAGATCAGCAATGTTTATCTGGATGCAGATGCCCTTCAGGCGTGCTATCACTTCACCGACATCTACAATCAGCACTACTGGACACCTGTCCTTCCGGAATAGTTTCCCGATAACTACATAAAGGTCGTGATATTATGGCTGGCGGTATGGGTCGTGGCAGTCTTGGTCCAAGAGGTTTCCTCACGGATGACGAAAAGAAAAATATGCCGAAAGTGACAAAAAAACTCCTGCTCCGCATTTTGTCCTATCTGAAACCCTACTGGCTGCAATTTTTACTGGTATTCCTTGCAATTCTGCTCTCTGCTACCGTTGGTCTTCTCCCCTCCATCATCACCGGCAGGATCGTGGATGAGGCATTGGTCGGCAAGGATCTGAAGCTTTTGATTCAGCTCCTGCTGCTTGCATTTGGCACGATGGCAGTTTCGCAGATCATCGGCGTTCTTGAAAGCTATATCAACGCGTGGATCTCGCAGCGGATCATCTTTGACATGAAAAACCAGATGTACGATCATCTGCAGCATATGCCGCACGCTTTCTTTACGGCAGAAAAGCAGGGTGACATCATCACGCGTATGAACACCGATATCAGCGGTGTCAGCACAGTGATTTCCGGCACCCTGTCGAGTATCGTCAGCAATGTTGCGACCGTTGTCACCACGCTGATCGCCCTGTTTTCCATGAGCTGGCAGCTTGCCATCGTCGGTATCATCGTGATCCCTCTGCTGATCCTTCCGACCAGAAGTGTCGGCAAGACGCGTTGGAAGCTGCTTACGGAAAGCCAGGAAAAGAATGACGAAATGAATCAGCTCGTCAACGAAACGCTGTCCGTCAGCGGTTCTTTGCTGGTCAAGCTGTTCACCCGAGAGGATAAGGAGTACAGCCGTTTCCGTTCTGTCAACGAAGAAGTCACGAGGCTCAATCTCAAGGAGCAGCGCAGCGGCAAATGGTTCGGTGTGATCATGGGAATGTTCACCCAGATCGGTCCTCTGCTCATTTACTTCTTCGGCGGACTGTTCATCATTCTGTCGCAGATCAGGATCGGTCCTCTCACGATTCCCATGAGCGGTACGCTGACCGTCGGTGTCATTACTGCAACTGTCGCGCTGATCAACCGTCTGTATCGACCTGCAGTCTCTTTTGAACATCCAGGTGGATTTTACCCGTTCCCTTGCTTTGTTTACCAGAATATTTGACTATTTTGACATGGAAAACACGATCGTTACAAAGCCGAACGCGAAAAAACCGGATGTTACAAAAAAAGATATCGTGTTCCGTCATGTTGCGTTTTCCTACGATGCCGAAAAGTCTCTGCTCACAGATATTGATTTTACTGTCCCCGGAGGTAAAATGTATGCGATCGTCGGTCCGTCCGGTTCCGGTAAATCAACTGTAGTCAATCTGATCCCGCGTCTTTACGATGTATGTGATGGCAGCGTTAGTATTGCGGGCGTTGATGTGCGTGACTTTGATTTGAGCTATCTGAGAGACTGTATCGGCGTTGTCACGCAG
>PITX01000233.1 GCA_017577345.1 Clostridiales bacterium | reverse complement strand
CTCTTGTCCCGTTCGGAGACCTTCACAGGCAGGAGCTGCTGCACTACTTGGAGCCGATCACCGGCAAGCTCGATCCCGCCATTCCCACGACCTCCCTCGGCGAATACCTTGCCGCCTTGCGGCAGGTGCGTCTGCCGCTGAATGTCGGCATGATGCTCGGTGCAGGCACCGTCCGCGCTGAACTGTTCGGCTACGGGGAAGAAGAGCCTGCCGACCTGACACCGCTGCACCGGCAGTTGGAGCGCGGCATTGCAGACGGTGCCTATGGCATTTCGCTCGGTCTCGGCTATGCGCCGGAGTGCTTCTATTCCACCGACGGCCTCATTCGTGCCCTGCAACCGTTAAAGGACGGCAATCTTCCAATCACCGTCCACATGCGGCAGGAGGGTGACGGCGTGTGCGACAGCGTGGCGGAGATGATCGCCGTTGCCAAGGCACTGCACTGCCCCATGCACATCAGCCACCTGAAAGCGATGGGAAAGCGCAACTGGCACACGAAAATTCCGCGTGCTCTGGAGCTGATGCGGCAGGCGCGTGAGGACGGCGTGGATATTTCCTGCGATGTCTACCTCTATGATGCCGGCTCAACACAGCTTCTGCACCTGCTGCCTCCCGATTTTCTCAAGGGCGGCGTGGATGCCATCTGCGAGCGGCTGCGTGACAGGTCACAGCGCGACTCTCTCCGTGAGGCGATCGAACATCGGCACGATTTTGACAACATCGCGCAGATGGTCGGCTGGGACAATATTATGCTCTCCGCGCTCAATCTGCCGGAATATCAGCACCTGATCGGCAAAACCGTCGCACAGGCGGCAGAGCTTCTGCGCTCAGATCCGGTGGACTGCCTGTGTCAGCTCCTTGCAGATGAGCGGTGTGCCGTGACGATGATCGACCGCATGGCGTGCGAGGACGACATCTGCACGATCCTGAATGACGACTGTTCCTGCGTCATTTCCGACTCCACCTATCCCTCCACCGGTATGCCGCATCCGCGTGTGTACGGCTCGTATGTGCGGATCTTCGAACGCTTCGTCCGCGAAAAGCAGGCGATCTCCCTGCCGATGGCTGTGCGGAAGATCACTGCCCTGCCCGCCGAAGCGATGCGTATTCCAGGCAAAGGTCTACTGCGTGTCGGCATGGACGCGGACATCAATATTTTCAAGCCGGAGCTGCTGCACGAACGCGCGACCTATCTCGACCCGCGGCAGGAAAGTGAAGGACCGGACACCGTCCTTGTCGGCGGCGAAGCTGCCATCTTGCACGGGCAATGGACGGGAATCGCCGCCGGACAGGTGATATAGAAAAGCAAGGCTGCAACAGAAATGCCTGCTGTTGCAGCCTTGCTTTTTATTTGATTTCCACCTGGCAGGCACGCATGGCAGCCAGTGCCGTCTCATGCGCCTGCGGTGTCACGCCTGCACAGCAGGCGGCGTCCACGCTGACCGGAAGCTGAGGGCAGAACGATTTGATCAGTAGCGCATTGGTGATCACGCACACATCCGTGCAGACGCCGATCAGCTCCACGCTGTCAATTTCGCCGTTCTTTTCCAGTTCCCGTACCTTCTGCCCCAGCTCCACAGAACCGAAGGTCGGCTTTTCGATCCGCAGGGCATCATCTCTCTGCACCAGTCCGTCTGCCAGAGCGTGTCCCCATGTTCCTTTCATGCAGTGCTCCACCGGAATATTCTGTCCCTCCTGCGTGGAGAGATAATCATCCGTATGCGTATCGAGCGTATAGATCACACGCTCCGCATTTCTGATCTTCTCATTGACCGCAGGCAGGATCTCCTGTGCTTCCTTCGTTCCCAGTGCGCCGGTCAGAAAATCGTTTTGCATGTCTACAACAATCAGCAATTCTTTCGACAAATTAAATCGCATCCTTTCATTTTAGATTATACCACACACAATGCGATCTGCAAACAGTCCGCTGGAAAAAAGTCCCCGAAAAAGAAAAAAAGTAGTTGACAGTGCTTAAAATCCTTGTTATAATGTCAAAGCTGTCGGAAATGCTGCTATAGCTCAGCAGGTAGAGCGCATCCTTGGTAAGGATGAGGTCCCCAGTTCGAATCTGGGTAGCAGCTCCAACGCACTGCCGCACTCAATAGAGTGCGGTGTTTTTTTATTCTGCATCCGCAAAACCGGGGGCCTCATCCCATGGGAACACAGGGGACGATGCCCACACCGTCCCCCAGCGCATTGATTATCATATTTGTCGTGGAATACAGAGAAGCGTCCATCTGCGTTTTATGCGTTCAGAACCACTTTTTGAGTGTGCCGAGCAGACCGCGGCCGATGGATCTGCCGACCTCGCGCCCAATGGAGTTCATTGCGGAGTTTGCGACTCTGCCGAGGGGTGACGACTTGCGCTTGGAGGCCTTCTCTTTCTCCTTTTTTGCCGCTTCCTTTTCCTGCTTTTCTTTCTCTTTCCGCGCCGCTTCCTCCTCTGCCGCTGCCAGTGCGGCAGCCTCCTGCTCGGCATTGGCTGCGGTGATGATCTCGGTGGCGGATTCGT
>PITX01000232.1 GCA_017577345.1 Clostridiales bacterium | reverse complement strand
GTATCGGAGCCTAGCAGCTCGTCTTCGTAACCCTGAGCGGCAGCAGCCTCGATAATCAGCTGGGCGTAGTTGGTGGAAACAGGAGCAAAGATAACGCCTGCGCCGGCGCTCTTAGCGTTGTTGATGTAAGAAACAAAGTTTGCGCTGCCTTCGGGGAAGTCTTCGGAAACGACTTCGCCGCCGAGTGCCTTGAACGCTTCGGTGAAGTAGTAGACAAGGCCCTGGTCATAGTCGGAGCCGAGCATGGCGAGGGTGTAAGCGGTGGTCACGCCGAGTTCCTTATAGGCATAGTTGGCAAGAACGGTGCCCTGGAACGGATCGAGGAAGCAGACGCGGAAGTAAACATCGCAGTCGGAAGTGACCTGAGGGTTGGTGCAGGTGACGCCGATGGCGGGGATGCCGGCCTCGGAGAACACTGCGCCGCCGGCCATGGACACGCCGGAGCCATAGGAGCCGAGAACGACGGAGACGTTGCGGTTCACGAGCTCAGCCGCAGCGGACGGGCCGTTTTCTGCGGTGGTGCGGTTGTCGACGATCTCAAGCTGGACCTGATACTCCTCGCCGCCGACGGTGACGGTGGGCTGGACATAGTTGGCATACTGCATGCCAAGGATCTCCTGCTTGCCGCCGGCACCGTTGTCGCCGGTCTGGGGCTCAAACACGCCGATCTTAACGACCTTTTCACCGGAGTTCTGGTCGGTGTTACCGGCATCGCCGCCACCGCAGGCAACAAGGGCAAGCGCCATAGCAAGCGCAAGAACAAGTGCAAGAATCTTTTTCATCACGGAATCCTCCTTCATTGCTTCACAAATTACTATTTTGTGATTTTGTCTATCATAGCGGAATCTTTTTTTCTTCGCAAGAAGCAAAACCGCCAATCTTTTTTGCTTGTTTTCTCCTTCTCTCCCCGCTTGTTTCTTTATGGACAAGTCATTTGTCTTTGTGAGAAGGACACTTTTTTAAATTGCGGTCGAGCTTATTTAAAATGTCTATCAGAAAAGGACAATCGTTTTTAGTCAAAATGCACAACACAATGTAATAAACAAATCGTGCCTTTCCCTCCGAAGCCCGGTTGAGAAAGGCACGACACCCATTACACGACTTGTATGATAAACCTTTATCCCTGTTCTTCATCTGAACAGACAGCAAGAAATTCCTGTGCATCCATCGTTTCGTGTGCAAGCAGATATTCGGCCACGGCATCAAGATGTGCACGCTCCGCTGTAAGAATCTTCTCGGCTCTGGCATAGGCAGCGTCAATGATTGCCTTGACCTCTTCGTCAATTTGCGCCGCCACCTGTTCGGAATATGGCTTCGCCTGCGCCATCGTCTTGCCGATAAACACCTCGTCATGCCCGCTCTCAAAAGAGATCGCACCCAGCTTCTCGCTCATGCCATAGACTGTGACCATGTGGCGCGCGATCTGTGAGGCACGCTGAATATCGTTGGATGCTCCGGTGGAAATGTCTCCGAGGCGCAGCGCCTCGGCAACACGGCCGCCGAGCAGCGCGACAATCTGCTCCTCCATATACCGTTTGGACCGATAGGAGCGATCCTCCTCGGGCAGCGAGATCGTCATTCCGCCCGCCTGTCCGCGCGGAATAATGGTAATCTGATGCACCGGCTCATGCGTGGGCAGCGCGTGCATGACGATGGCATGGCCGGCCTCGTGCCAGGCAGTGAGTCTGCGCTCCTGCTCGGAAATGACACGGCTCTTCTTTTCCGGCCCCGCGATCACCTTGATCTCCGCCTCGCTGAAGTCCTCCATCGTAACAAACTTTTCGTTGCGGCGTGCCGCCAGGAGCGCTGCTTCGTTGGCAAGATTTTCAAGGTCTGCGCCTGTAAAGCCCGGCGTTCCCTTGGCAACGGTTTTCAGGTCAACATCCTCAGCGAGCGGCTTGTTTTTCACATGGATTTTGAGAATATCCTCGCGTCCCTTGATATCGGGCAGACCCACATAGACCTGACGGTCAAAACGTCCCGGGCGCAGCAGCGCAGGATCAAGAATGTCCGCGCGGTTGGTCGCCGCCATCACCACGACACCCTGATTCGTACCGAAGCCATCCATCTCGACGAGCAGCTGGTTGAGCGTCTGCTCACGCTCATCATGTCCGCCGCCGAGACCGGTGCCGCGCTGGCGGCCAACCGCGTCAATCTCGTCAATAAAGATGATGGCAGGAGCCACCTTCTTCGCCTGTTCAAACAGGTCGCGCACACGGCTTGCGCCCACACCGACGTACATTTCCACAAAGTCGGAGCCGGAGATGGACAAAAACTCCACACCCGCTTCACCGGCAACGGCGCGGGCAAGCAGCGTCTTGCCGGTGCCCGGAGGACCGACAAGCAGCACGCCCTTGGGAATCCGTGCGCCGAGATCAATGAACTTCTTGGGATCTTTCAAAAAATCAACGATCTCCGCAAGCTCTTCCTTTTCCTCTTTTGCGCCGGCTACGTCGGAAAAGGTCGTGGGACGGCCACTGTCCTTACCGTTTTTAAAATTCGCCATGCCGAACTTTGCCATTC
>PITX01000231.1 GCA_017577345.1 Clostridiales bacterium | reverse complement strand
ATTATATGCATAGGTTAGCAGAAGGTAACTGCTAGCCATTATTTAAGATTGCCGGTTAGTGTACGCTAACTGGCGGGAGGGGAACTTATGATGCCGTTAGCACTTGCGGATATTGGAGAAACAAACATTGTAAAAAAGATTGGCGGAAGTCCGGAGATCAAAAAGCATCTGGAAAACCTCGGCTTTGTTGTCGGTGGAAATGTTACCGTCATCACCTCGCTCGGTGGGGATGTCATCGTCAATGTGAAAGAGGCGAGGGTTGCCATCAGCGAAGAAATGTCGCGAAAAATTATGGTATGATACCGCAGACGCGGCTACATATAGTATTAGGAAAGGAAGAAAAGAGAATGAAAACTCTAAAAGAGGTGCAGATTGGCCAGACTGTACGAATTGTGAAGCTTCACGGTGAGGGCGCAGTAAAACGCCGCATTATGGATATGGGCATCACAAAAGGCGTAGAGGTGTATGTGCGCAAGGTCGCTCCATTGGGCGATCCCATTGAAATCACCGTGCGCGGTTACGAGCTTTCTCTGCGCAAGGTCGACGCCGAAATGATTGAGGTCGAATAACATTTTTATTTTTTGAACAGCGGTTAACCTTGGTTAACTGTCAAAGAAAGGAACTAACTATGGAAATCAAAATCGCCCTTGCGGGCAACCCGAACTGTGGCAAGACCACATTGTTCAACGCACTAACCGGTTCCAATCAGTTCGTCGGAAACTGGCCGGGGGTTACCGTTGAAAAGAAGGAAGGCAAGCTGAAAAAGCATAATGATGTTATCATTACCGATCTTCCCGGCATCTATTCACTTTCACCTTACACGCTTGAAGAGGTTGTTGCTCGCAACTATCTGATCGGAGAGCGTCCGGACGCCATTCTCAATATTATCGACGGTACGAACCTTGAGCGTAATCTTTATCTGACCACACAGCTCACGGAGTTGGGAATTCCGGTGGTCATCGCCATCAATATGATGGATATTGTTAAGAAAAACGGCGATAAAATCGACACAGCAGAACTCTCCCGACAGCTCGGATGCAAAATCGTGGAGATTTCTGCACTTAAGGAGACCGGCATCACGGAAGCGGCAGAGGCGGCGATTGAAGCAGCCCAAAACACAAAAACTGTGCCGCAACACACATTCAGTGGCTCTGTTGAGCATGCTATCGCTCATATCGAGGAAGCCGCCGTTCACTCTCTTCCCGAAGAGCAGCAGCGATGGTATGCAATTAAGATTTTTGAGCGGGATGACAAGGTACTTGAAAAGCTTAACATCCCCGAAGATATGATGGCACACATCGAAAACGACATCAAAGCGGCAGAAGCGGAAATGGATGACGATGCGGAATCCATCATCACAAACGAACGCTATCTTTACATATCCTCTATTCTGAAGGCATGCTACAAAAAGAAAAGCGCAGGTAAATTGACATCATCTGATAAAATCGACAAGGTCGTTACCAACCGCTGGCTAGGACTTCCGATTTTCACCGTTATCATGTTCCTTGTATATTGGATCTCGATGGTGGGTGTCGGTTCGGCAGCGACCGACTGGGCAAATGACGGCCTGTTCGGTGACGGCTGGCATTTATTCGGTATCGGATCATCCGCTTACGAAGAAGCAGCAGAGGAATACGAAAACGCTTCGCTGATCGTTGACGGTTATGAAGCTTATATTGAGGAAAACGGCTTTGCCCCGACCGGTGATTTCACCTATGAGATTGAAGATGAAGAAACACTTGCAGTAGAAACTGCAACGGCGGCGCAGAATGACTATAAAGACGCTCTTTCGGTGATCGAACAATATGGTGAGGAGCCCGATCCCGCCGACTACGGCGTGTGGGTACCCGGTGTTCCCGTGCTTGTTGAAAATCTGCTGAATGCAATGAACGTATCAGAGGACGGTGCGGGCGCCGTTGTGCGTGGCTTGGTGCTTGACGGTATCGTTGCAGGCGTCGGCGCAGTGCTCGGATTCGTTCCGCAGATGCTGGTGCTGTTCCTGATGCTCGCGTTTCTCGAAGCATGCGGCTATATGGCACGAATCGCATTCGTGCTTGACCGTGTGTTCCGTAAGTTCGGTCTGTCCGGCAAATCCTTTATTCCTATGCTGATCGGTACCGGCTGCGGTATTCCCGGTATTATGGCATCCCGCACGATCGAAAACGAGCGTGACCGCCGTATGACCATTATGACCACCACCTTTATCCCGTGCGGAGCAAAAGTGCCGTTTATCGCAATGATTGCCGGTGCGATTTTCGGAGGATCGGCGTGGGTGGCAACCTCAGCATACTTCATCGGTATGCTTGCTATCATTACCTCCGGCATTATGCTGAAAAAGACAAAAATGTTTGCAGGCGATCCCGCTCCGTTCGTTATGGAGCTTCCGGCTTATCATCTGCCTACACTGAAAAACGTTCTGCGTTCGATGTGGGAACGCGGCTGGTCGTTCATCAAAAAGGCGGGTACGATCATCCTGCTTTCTACGATCCTTGTTTGGTTCACCACATATTTCGGCTTTACATCCGACGGCTTCCGTA
>PITX01000230.1 GCA_017577345.1 Clostridiales bacterium | reverse complement strand
GTCTTGCACTGATGCTGTTCGGACTGCTGAAAAAGCTGCGGCTGTCCGATCTGTGGGTGTTTGTGATCGCCCTTGTCATGTCTGTCGTGGGAAGCTTCGTTCGCTTTCTGGATCTGGGACACTATGTCGTCAATGAGCTTGCCGGTCTGTTTATCGGTACCTTCGACCCCATCAACGAGGACGCCTTAGCCGCCTTCCCGCTGCTCAACTGGTTTATCATCGTAGTCATGGGCTACCTGTATGCGCAGCTGCTCCGCAGGTGCAGCAATAAGGAAAAATTCTACGCCTTCACCATCCCCGTCACCGGCGTGATTCTGGCAGTGTATATGCTGATCGCCATACCGAACCGCTCCGGTATGATGTGCGGCGATCTGATGTATTACTATCACATGACAACGCTTGACGCGTTTATTCTCCTTTCCGGCGCAGTTTTTATCACCGGCGTGTACTACTTCGTTTCCAAGCTGTTCAGCGAACGCATCAAGCATGTCATCACACGCATGAGCGTGAATATCAACAGCGTATACTGCATCCATTGGGTGATCATCGGCTGGATCAACTTCGTCTTTATAATGACCGGCTTTGACGGCCTTGACGATTTGGCGGTCTTCCTCGTCGGTCTGGCGGTTTTCACCGCTGCCACTGTCCTTGCCGAGGGTTATAAGAGAATCGGAAAAAAAGAAAAATCGAAGGTGTAAAGGAGCCGCGCTATGCAAATTACAAAATCGACAAACGGTAAGAAAGTCACGCTTTCCGTTGTCGGTACAATCAATACCGAAACGGCGCAGGACCTTAACCGTGAGCTGCTTGCGCTGGATTATGACGGACTTGACCTGACGGTCGACTTCAGCCGCACGGAGTACATCACCTCCGCAGGTCTGCGCGCCCTGCTGGTAGCAAGAAAGAAGCTTTCGGAAGACACGATGCGTGTCGTGAACGCCAACAGTGCCATTGTCGAGGTTTTCGCAACGACGGGCTTTGACACTCTCATTCCCCTGCGTGCCGACACCGTACCGGAGGAAAACTACCGGCTCAGCATTGCCTCCCTGCTGAATAAGCGTCTGGAGGCAGGCAGAAATGAGACGGCGTACATCTACCGCGACCGGATCTATACCTGGCAGGATGTGGAAGTCGCCTCCCATATCATCGCGGATGATCTGGCGAGAAGCGGCGTTAAAAAAGGAAGCCATGTCGGCATATCCGCCATGAACTCCATCAACTGGGTCTTCACCTTTTTCGCCATTCAGAAGCTCGGCGCGATCGCCGTGCTGATCAATCCCGGTCTGCGTCCGAATGAGGTGAATCTCATCGCGGATATCAGCAAGCTCACGCACCTTTGCTACGCCGAAATCCCGGGAAAAACCGATTTCAAAGTCTACGAAAGTGCCTGTCTGAACGGTGAGAATATCCGCTTCATGTATGACATCAGCGACAGAATTGATTTCACCGCCCGCGCCGATGCGTTCGCCTCCATTGAAAACATGTACCGTGAAAAGCATTATGCGGACGATGCAAGCGTCATTATTTTCTCCTCCGGCTCCACCGGCAGGCCGAAGGCGATCCTCTCCTCCGGCTATAATCTTCTTGCCAGCATTGAACCGCTGATTAAGGAGATGCGCATCTGCAAGGGAGACATCAATCTGGCATTTTTGCCGATGTTCCATATTTTCGGCTTTGCGACCGGAATCAGCGCAGGGCTATTGACAGGATACTATTCCGTGATCCCCGAGGGAAAGTCCCCGGACACCATGATCGCCTTTGTCGAGAAATATCGCTGCACCATTTTTAACACTGTGCCGACCATGATGCTTGCGATGATCCAGTCTCCGAGCTTCTCACCGGAAAAGCTCAAAACGCTCCGTCTCTCCGTTTTAGGCGGCTCTGCCACCACAGAGGAGCAGATGAGGAAGCTGCGGCAGCTGCTTCCGAACAACCACTTTGGCAACATCTACGGCATGAGTGAGAATCCCGCAGTCAGCCTGACCTGCTACGAGGATAGCGTGGCACACATTACGCAGACGGTCGGCAAGCCCGTGCCGGGGTTGGAGCTTGCTATCCGCGATACCACAACGGGCAAGGCTCTTAAGCAGGGTGAAAAGGGTGAAATCTGCATCCGCTGCGCCACGATGGCGGTCTGCTACTACAACCTGCCGGTGGAGGAGCAGCCCGTAGATGACGAGGGCTGGCTTGCAACGGGCGATCTCGGCGTTGTGGACGGTGACGGCTACCTGCACATCGTCGGCAGAGCAAAGGAGCTGATCATCTGCGGCGGCGAAAACATCTCCCCCGGTGAGGTCGCTGAGGTGATCGCCGCCCTGCCCGAAATTGCCGATGTCAAGGTCGTGGGCATCCCCCATGAAATCAAGGGAGAGGTCGTCGGTGCCGCCGTGATTTTGAAGTCCGGCGCGGCATGGGACGAGGAAAAGGCAAAGAAAACTCTTGCAGAAAAGCTTGCAAAGTATAAAATCCCGGCGCATTTCTGCGTTTTTGACACCTTCCCCCTGCTCGGCAGCGGCAAAGTGGATGCCATCACCCTGAAAAAGCTCATGATCGACCGCATCAACGA
>PITX01000229.1 GCA_017577345.1 Clostridiales bacterium | reverse complement strand
CGGTACCCGAAAAAATCTTCGTGCGTATTCCGCCCTCGATTTTTTCGACCGCTGCCACTCCTTTTTGCTCGCTGTTTCCGCCACTGGCGGCGCTCGCAAACGTCCTATCTTCCGAACTTTTTGACAGCCTGTCAGCGTGTCGAAAAGGGTTTTTCGACACGCTGAGGCGGCAAAGCCGCCAACGGCTGCGCACCCACGCCGGTTTTCTCAGCCTCGCAATGACAAGTACGGCAGTATGATCCTTCATCTTAACAGTTGCGGGTCTAATGGCCGTCTGCCGAAAGAAGCTGCTCCGACAACAGTAAAATCTCCGGCGTTTGCAGGCTGTTGGTCAGCTCTACCGTACCGGGAGAGCCACTGCGGAGCAGACCTGCTTCGCTCAGGCGGCGTTTCGTTTCCTTCGCCGTACCGTCCGCACCGTCAAAGATTTCCGGCTTTTCGCCGATGACCGCACGGATCGCATCGCGCAGGAACGGAAAGTGGGTGCAGCCGAGTACTACAGCATCCGGCTTGGGAGAAAGGCAGTTCTTCAGCTCCTTTTGCAGCACTGCTTCGACCGATTTGCCGCTCAGCTCCCCGCGTTCGACAAATTCCACCAGCCCGGGACACGGACACTTGCATATATTACACTGTGCTGCATAGCGATCCATCAGGGCGGCGAATTTCTGCTCCCGCAGGGTCGCTTCCGTTGCCATGACAAGGATCCTGCCTGCCGGGAAGTGGGACACAGCGAGCTTTAGGGCAGGCTCAATGCCAATAATAATTTTATCGGGGTACTGCTCCCGCAGGTCGTGGATCGCCGCCGAGGTCGCCGTATTACACGCCACGACCAGAGCCTTGATGCCGCGTGAAAACAGCTCACGCGCATGGCGCAGGGTCAGCTCGCGAATTTCCTGCGTGCTTCTGCTGCCGTAGGGAGCATTGGCGGAATCACCGAAATAGAGGAAATTCTCCTCCGGCAGGACGCGGATCAGCTCCCGCAGGACGCTCAAGCCGCCCAGCCCTGAGTCAAAAACCGCGATCGGTCTGTTATTCATATGCCGTGCCTCCCTTCTGTGCTTTCTGCTGCAATCATACCACATTTTCGGCGGTTTGAAAAGAAAAAATGCAGAAAAAGTCTGTAAAAAATACTTGACAATCGTGTTTTTGGATGCTATACTATCCAAGCAAAACAAAGAAGGTCGGCAGCCCCGTCCTCACCTCCAGCAAAAGCAAAGAGGTCGAATATCGAATTTATCGCGCTTTTAGCGCGTTTTCGGTTGCGGGTGCTGTTGGCATCCGCATTTTTTGTCATGTAATGGAGGTGCATTCTCATCGGCAAATTAGATCATCAGCTCAATGAAGATATTCGGGATAAGGAAATCCGTCTGATCGGTGCTGACGGTGCAATGCTCGGCATTCTTTCCGCCGAGGAAGCGCTGGCAATGGCTGAAGAGCAGGAGCTTGACCTCGTCAAGATCTCTCCCAATGCCGTTCCCCCTGTCTGTAAGATCATGGACTACGGTAAATTCCGCTTCGACCAGCTCAAAAAGGAAAAGGAAGCAAAGAAAAATCAGCATGTTGTTGAAATCAAGGAGATTCGTATGTCTCCCGGCATCGACACCAATGACCTGAACACCAAAATGCGCAGCGCGGTCAAGTTCCTCAAGGACGGCAACCGCGTCAAGGTCACTGTGCGCTTCCGCGGCCGTGAGATGGCACACACCGAAATCGGCGAGGAGCTTTTGAATCGATTTGCTGAGGGCTGCGCTGAAGTTTCCAGCCTCGAAAAGAAACCCAAGCTCGACGGCAGACATATGTCAATTTTCCTGTCGCCGAAAAGTGCAAAATAATTACAAAGGAGAAGTACCATGCCGAAACTCAAAACCCACAGCGGTGCAAAGAAGAGATTCAATCTCACCAAGACCGGTAAGGTCAAGAGAGCGCACGCTTTCAAGAGCCATATCCTCACCAAGAAGGACACCAAGCGCGGCCGTCGTCTGAGAAGCACGACTTACGCTGATGTCACCAATACGGACGCCATCAAAAAGATGATCCCGTACAAGTAATCGGATAGGAGGATACAGAAATGGCAAGAATTAAAGGCGCAATGATGACGCGCAAAAGAAGAAATAAGGTCCTGAAGCTTGCGAAGTCCTACTGGGGTTCCAAGTCCACGCACTTCAAGATGGCAAAGCAGGCCGTCAAGAAGTCCGGCGTTTACGCATATGTCGGTCGTAAGCAGAAGAAGCGCGATTTCCGCCGTCTGTGGATCGCTCGTATCTCCGCTGCCGTGAAGCCGTACGATATCAACTATTCCCGCTTTATGAACGGTCTGAAGAAGTCCGGCATCGAAATGAACCGCAAGGCTCTGTCCGAGCTGGCGATCTCCGACAGCGCTGCATTCGCAGCTCTGGTCGATACCGCAAAGAAAGCACAGTAATTGATTGTTTAAGAGAGTGCGTTTATGACGCACTCTCTTTTCAGCGTGTCGAAAAACCCTTTTCGACACGCTGACAGGCTGTCAAAAAGTTCGGAAGACAAGCAACTCTCACTCGTCGGCGTACATAGGTACGGTAGAGTGAGAGTTGCGCAGTAAGTCAAAATC
>PITX01000025.1 GCA_017577345.1 Clostridiales bacterium | reverse complement strand
GAATTGACCCGTCGAATATTCTTTGCGTAACCTTCACCAACAAAGCAGCCGGAGAAATGAAGCGCCGTATTCGTGCCATTTCATGCGGCTCCCTCCTGACATCTTTCGACCGAAGTCTCTACCGCTATTATACACCTTTATCCAATTTCGGAGTTGAAGAGTTGACCGCATTCCGTATTTTGCCGAAATTTCTTTTAACGATCCTTTCCCATCCAGATACTCCCTGACCGCTCTCACTTTCGTTTCTTCTGTATAGACGGTATTGTGTTCTTGTTCTTTGAATGCCAGCACCCCACCTGCCTTGTATCTCCTGACCCATTCTTCTACAGTCGATTTGTGCAGTCCTAACCGTCGCGCTGCTTCACGCTGGCTGATTTTTCCTTCTGTGCATGCTTTTGCCGCTTCTATTCGTTCCTCCACGGTTACTTTTTCTTTTGACATAGAAATACTCCCTTCATGATTGACAGTGTTTTTTTATTTCACTGTCTCTCATAAAGGGAGCATATCAGTTGGCAGAGCCGGATCGTGGTTTATTGTTCGTCTTTCAGATAGTCCGTATAGGGCGCTTTCGATGTAACAAAGGTGTCGAAAGTGAACTGCGCGCCGAGGCGGAAGCCGGTTATGAAGCTGTCGAGGGTGGACTCACCGTTGACGGGTGCCCAGGCATCGGCGTACTGTATGAAGCGTTTCTTTTCCTCTACGGTGAGTTTATCCGCGAGGAAGTCCTCGTTATCGGTGAGGATTTGCATATCTCGCTGCACCTTTTTATTTTGCTCAAAGCTACGAGCCTGCGGATCAATATTGCCGTAGTAAAACTCTTCTATAAAATTTGTCATGGCAGTTTCTCCTTAATTTTAGTGAGAAACCCGTGCGTCCATGCCGTAAAAATGTAGTATTTTCAATGTGTTTGCGGGTGGTGCTCTCACTTCCGTATCACCCCGCTTGACCAATTAGGAAGTTACGGGACGATATGGGAAGTTATAGGTAATTATGGGAAGATAGAGGAAGATAACGGAACACGATTCGGATCAAAACCAGCAAATCTATAAATCAAATCGTCACGAATATGTATAATAAATTGCAACGAATATGTAAATAATATCTTTACAAATCTTTTTAGTTATGCTATACTGGTCATAGTCAAGGAGGACATAATATGGATTACAAAAAAAGAATTGTCGATGATTTACTTGATTTGAAACTGGAGTCATTAGGTGCGATTCTAATAAATGGTCCAAAGGGTTGCGGCAAAACAACTTCAGCAAAGCAAAAAGCAAAAAGTTTTATCGAATTTCAAGATGAAGAAGTGCGAGAAAACCTGCTTGCCGTTGCCGAAGCGGCGCCTAAAAAAC
Source organism: Clostridiales bacterium (assembly GCA_017577345.1). Lineage (GTDB taxonomy): Bacteria > Bacillota > Clostridia > Oscillospirales > Oscillospiraceae > JAZOXB01. The sequence continues at coordinate 9,269 of PITX01000025.1, read as the reverse complement.
TGCTGATCGGCGAAAAGCCCCGTTTGTTTGATGAATGGCAGGATGCACCTAAACTTTGGGGAACCATTCGCAAGGATATTGACGACAGCGGAGAAAACGGTCAGTATATTTTGACCGGATCTTCTTCAAAAGAAATAAAGACTGCCCATACCGGCACACTCCGAATCAGTCAACTCAAAATGTATCCCATGAGTTTATATGAGAGCGAAGAATCAAACGGAACGGTGTCGCTCAAAGAATTGTTTGACCACCCCGAAAGCTTTGACGGTTGCGAGTCACAACTGACCGTTGATGATTTGATATTTGCCATTTGCCGCGGAGGTTGGCCAAGAGCATTACTCAACAAAACACCCCGTTCTAAACTTGAGATTGCAAAAGATTTATACAAGCAGACCTATTCCGTTGATATTTCAAATATTGACGGCAAGAAAAGAAATGCAAGATGTGCACAAGTCCTTTTGCAGTCTTATAGCCGGAATATTTGCACATTGGCGGAAACGAAGACCATTATCGGTGATGTGCAGGCAAACTACGATGTCAGCACCGCTACGATTTATGATTATATTCACGCATTGGAAAAGCTGTATATCATTGAAGATATTGAAGCGTGGTGCCCTTCTATTCGTTCAAAAAGCAATATCCGCTCATCACAAAAAAGAAATCTGATCGATCCGTCAATTGCCGTAGCGGCTCTCGGTCTTTCTCCGGATTACTTCAATACCGATTTTAAAACTCTCGGCTTCCTTTTTGAATCACTTTGTATTCGTGATTTGAAAATATATTCGTCTGCATTTGACGGTGCAATGTCCTATTATCGTGACCGTTACGGCCTTGAAGCGGATGGAGTTTTGCACCTGAACGATGGCAGATATGCTCTGCTTGAATTCAAGCTCGGCTCCAAAGATGTTGATTTTGGTGCTAAGCATTTATGTGAGATTGAAAGTTTGATTGAAGAGTGTAATCGAAAAGAAATACAATGCCCCTTGAAAAAGCCGGATTTGAAGATCGTGATCACGGGAACGCAATACGGTTATAAACGGGATGACGGTGTTTTCGTCATTCCGATCGGATGCTTAAAGGACTGATATTATGATGCAGAGCAGAAACTTTTGACTCTCCTGTTTTACTTTTTCCCGTTTGCAGCAAAAGACCTTGCCGAAGGGAAAATTTCAGTGTGAATAAACAAACGAAGTGTGAGGTGCAATATGTTAAAACCGTTATCGCAGAAAACGCTCGAAAAGAAATATGCGGAATTGGGGCTTTCGCAAAACAAAATTGATCTGCTCCAACAATATTTTCTTTGCTTTTCCAATTTGTATGGCGTGCTCTCCATAAGAGATGCCTGGGAGATTTTTAAACATTATGAAGGGATTGCCGTTCACAAAAAGGACTTTGTTGCTTTCTCGGGCATTGTTCAACGAGAAGGAAATCTTCCTTATTCGATATACGAACAAAATGAGATATACAGCGAAGAAAACGCTGATCCTTTATATCGCATGATTGTCAACAACAAATTGGTTCTGTCCGGATATAACAGATTTATTTATATTTATGCTACGGTTGACCGTCAAGGAGACAAACCGTATTATATCCCTGAGAAAAAGATTTTTGAAAGCTTTACTGAAGATCGTTTTTATTTGACACCACACGGCAACGATATGAAATCGTTTATCGGTAATTTAAAAACCACCGGTGTAAGCAAAGATTACGACGGAAAGCCTAACGGTGAGTTGACGGATTTAAGCGGCTTCCCCGTCAAAGGCAAGTGCTTGGCAGAGTGCATTTTCTATACACAGAATGAAAAATTTGAGCTTGAATACTTTAAGAGTGAATCCAGAAAGCAAAAATTGCTTGAAACTTTTAATATTCCGGCATCCGAAAAAATACTGCAAAGAATTGAAGAATATATTATGACCGGTGGGGTTTTCAAAGACGAGAGCCCTGCACAGGAAATAGGTTTTCTCACCGACTTTTTGAATGAGGGTTTCGGTGTTGAATTAACCAAAAAACAATTTGAGCGATTTGCCGAATTGTTTATGGAACTAAACAACAAGAGCAATTTATGGCTGAATTGTGGCTGGAGCCCGGATGAGCTTTTCAAAAAGTCGGCGCGCAAAATGCCGAGTGCCATTTCAATGGGTCCGAATATGAAAAAGATGTTTGCAAACGGCGAAATGGACAGAGAAGAATTTGAGAAGCAATTAGCACAAATGGGAATCGCATTGTCGGATGAATAGAAAAAACAACCTTCTTCATTTTTGGAGAAGGTTGTTTTTACCCGTGCGCCGATGCCCCCAAAATATAGTGTTTATGCCTGTTTGCTCAAATCCGTTATCGACTGCGCGACCATTGCACGTCTGGCAGCAACCTATGGGGAAATAAGGGAGGATATGGGGACTTATGGGAAGTATCACCCTGCATGATGGTCGCTACACAGATTTCCACTACCAGGCATTGATTATATACATATGAGATAAAGACGTGTTTAACAATAAGATTATTAAACACGTCTTTATCGAAGCTAATAGGCTTTTATGCACTTTAACTCATTTTTAATTCGTTTTTTAATTCGTTGCTGTTGAGTTAAAAATTATAATTGTACCATCTTGTACTTTGAATATTTTCCGCCACAGAGCAATTCAAGTTTTCCCTGTTGTTTTAATTGTTTAATTACTGCATAGGCTTGTGACGGAGTTACTTTTAATAGTTCAATAACGTCTTGCTTTGTTATTACCCCATTTTGAGTAGCAGCTAATTTCATTACCAACTCAGGATATCTAATACTATCAATATCTGTTTGGCGAACGTACTGAATGGCCTTTTTATGCTTCATCTTTTGTCCCCCTTGCTAAAGGGGGTGGCACGGCGTAAGCCGTGACGGGGGATTTCATCAGTAAATAAGTGATGTATTTTCTATTTCTGCGAATTGGAAAATGATTTAAAATTAACGGAGACAAAACCCCTCCACCGCTTCGCGGTTCCCCTCCCCTTAGCAGGGGAGGACAAAAGCGCGGCGCACTTGAGGTTTTTCATAACAATGACATATTTGGCAATTTCAATCTCTGTTTTGACAGTTACGGTCTTTCTTGACAATATGATTTGTGCACCGATGCTTCAGCATCGGTGCACAACAGCGTGTCGAAAAGGGTTTTTCGACACGCTGATGCTTTTCGGTAGAAAAGCATACCGATGATTTCATACTGAAAACTGATTAAAACAAGACACAAGGTGGCTTGTTTTAATAGCCGCCACAGCGGCGTAGTTTTCGTATGAGACGCCTTTTGAAGCATTAACCGCGCTTTGTGCGGCTCTTGAATGCTTCAAAAGATCTGATTAAAAATGTCTATTTTTTATCAGATAATAGTATCAGATGCCGATGTGCAGAAAGCCGGAAGCGTGCGGTGTCCGGCAGATGTAATCCGTTTCTCCGGAACGGTACCTCCGGTAATCCACACGGAGCGGTACACCGTTCGTCTTGCCGCGGTACATAAAGGACAGGCACCAGATCGTGATACTCAGAAAGCCGAGCAGCATATCCTCATGCGCCGCAATCACATAATGCGCTCCCTTTTTCTGTGAGGGCGGTATGCCGTCGCCGAAGGAAAAACCTTCCGCTTCTGCATCCTCCAGAAATGCGTCGGAGGTTTCCTCGCTGTCCAGATAAAACCAAACTTTCTTCTCCCGGTCGATCAGTTCCTTGATTGTTTTCATTGCGTTTGCTCCTTTTGAAATAGTTTATTCCCAAAAAAGAGCGCAAAAAACGAACCCATCGTTCCCGACGGGTTCGCTTTTCTGTCTTTCATTAACCCATCGGTCAAGCTTTGGCACCTTACCTCGCGGCAGGTTGTCGTGCGGTCAACGAGCTTGTCTCTCGCGCACTCTTTATAGGTCTGATATGAAATTGTATGTCAGAATCAGTCCTTGAATGCCTCTCTCGCGGCATAGCTTGTATGCAGAAGCTCATGCGCCTTATGGGAATTCGGCTCGCCGAGGAACTTCTCATACAGCTCCTTGATCTGCGGGTTGTTATGAGACTGTCTGACTGCCTGCTTTTCATCCTCGGAATACAGGGCTGCTGCACGCTTTTCCTTGTAGGTATCGAGAATGTCGATATCCTCGTTGGGCAGGAACTGCGGCTTGACAAACGGCTGACCGCCGCCTGCGATACAACCGCCGGGGCAACCCATGATCTCGATGAACTGATACTTGCTCTTGCCGGCACGGATGTCGTCGAGCAGAACCTTCGCGTTCTTCATGCCGTGGGCAACTGCCACACAGACCTTCGTGCCGTTGAGGTCAAGCTCTGCTTCCTTGATGCCGTCGAAGCCGCGGACAGCCTCGAACTTGATCAGGTCATGCTCCTTGCCGGTCACTGCGAAGTAGGCAGTTCTCAGCGCAGCTTCCATAACGCCGCCGGTCACGCCGAAGATAACGGCTGCACCGGTGTAGTCACCGACGATGTCGTTGTCGAATGCTTCATCGGGCAGCTTATTGAAGTTGATGCCGGAGCGCTTGATGAGCTTTGCAAGCTCTCTGGTGGTGAGCACTGCATCCACATCTCTCAGACCGTTGGTGACGAGCTGATCTCTTTCCTTCTCGCCCTTCTTTGCGGTGCAGGGCATGACGGAAACGACGAACATATCCTTCGGGTCAATGCCGTTTGCTTCGGCATAGTAGCTCTTGAGGATCGCGCCGAACATCTCGTGCGGCGACTTGCAGGAGGACAGATGCGGCAGCAGATCGCCGTAGTTGATCTCCGCATAGTTGATCCAGCCGGGGGAGCAGGATGTGATCATCGGAAGCACGCCGCCGTTCTTCATTCTGCCGAGCAGCTCGGTCGCTTCTTCCATGATGGTCAGGTCAGCGGCGTAGTTGGTGTCGAAGACCTTCTTAAAACCCAGTCTTCTGAGGGCCGCGACCATCTTGCCGGTGACGGCGGTACCGATCTTCATGCCGAATTCTTCGCCGAGTGCGGCTCTGACGGCGGGAGCGGTCTGCACGACAACATACTTGCCGGCTGCCATTGCCTCATCGACCTTGGAGATCTCGGACTTCTCCGTCAGAGCACCGGTCGGACAGACGCTGACGCACTGACCGCAGAGGATGCACGGAGAATTTGCCAGAGAACGGTTCTCTGCAGGAGCGACGATCGTATTGAAGCCTCTCTTTTCAAAGCCGAGAACGCCCTTGCCGTGTGCATTCTTGCAGCGCTCAACGCAGCGGCCGCACAGGATGCACTTGGAGGTGTCGCGGATGATGGACGGCGTGAGCTGATCAACGGTTGCGGGTGTCTTGGCACCCTCAAACATATCTTCTCTCGCACCGGTGATCTGCGCGGCATAGAGCAGCTCGCAGTGACCGTTCTTATCGCACTGCTGGCACTTCATGGAATGATTGGAGAGCAGCAGCTCAACGCTTGCGCGTCTTGCGGCAGCTGCCTTCGGAGAGGAGATCGTGATCTCCATGCCCTCACTCACGGGGTAGACACAGGCGGCTACCAGACCTCTTGCGCCCTTGACCTCGACGAGGCAGACACGGCAGGAGCCCTGAGAGCATTCGCCGTGGTTGTAGGTGCACAGGGAGGGAATCTCATAACCGCAGCGCTTTGCAGCCTCGAGAATGGTCAAGCCCTCATCGACCTCATAGGGGAAGCCTTCGATTTTAATATTAACCTTTGCCATTTTCTTCTACCTCCCTATCAGTCCTTGTAGATCGCGCCGAACTTACAGGTCGCGATACAAGCGCCGCACTTGACGCACTTCATCGGGTCGATCTCGTGCGCAGGCAGCTTCTTGCCGGGTGCAGTATAGTCGGTCTTGGAGATCGCACCGGCGGGACAAGCCTTTGCACACATACCGCAGCCGAAGCACTTGTCCTTCTCGATCTTGTACTGCATCAGATTCTTGCAGATCTTGGACGGGCACTTCTTGTCCACGATGTGGGCGATGTACTCATCTCTGAAATGCGTAAGGGTGGACAGGACGGGGTTTGCAGCCGTCTGACCCAGTGCGCACAGTGCGCCTGCCTTGATGGTCTTGCTCAGCTCCTCCAGCTCGTCCAGATCCTTCATCGTTGCCTTGCCGTCGGTGATCTTGGTCAGCAGCTCAAGCATACGCTTCGTGCCGATACGGCAGGGAGAACACTTGCCGCAGCTCTCGTCGCAGATGAATTCCATGTAGAACTTTGCAACATCGACCATGCAGTTGTCCTCGTCCATGACGATCGCGCCGCCGGAGCCCATCATGGAGCCTCTTGCAACGAGGTTGTCAAAGTCGATCTCTGCATCCAGATCCTTTTCGGTCAGACAGCCGCCGGAGGGACCGCCTGTCTGGATCGCCTTGAATTTCTTGCCGTTGGGGATGCCGCCGCCGATGTCGTAGATCAGCTCGCGGAGGGTCGTGCCCATGGGAACCTCGACCAGACCGACATTGTTGATCTTGCCGCCCAGTGCGAAGACCTTGGTGCCCTTGGAACGCTCGGTGCCGCACTGAGCGAACTTCTCTGCGCCCTCACGGAGAATGTAGGGGATGCAGGCGAGCGTCTCGACATTGTTGACGACCGTGGGCTTGCCCCACAGACCCTTGACTGCCGGGAACGGAGGACGCGGACGCGGCATGCCTCTCTTGCCCTCGATGGAGTTGAGAAGAGCCGTTTCCTCGCCGCAGACGAATGCGCCTGCACCCAGTCTGATATGAACACGGAAGCTGAAATCGGTGCCGAGAATGTTGTCGCCGAGCAGACCGAGCTCTTCCGCCTGACGGATCGCGATCTGCAGTCTGTTGACCGCGATCGGATACTCTGCACGGATGTAGAAATAGCCGTTCTGTGCGCCGATGGCGTAGCCGGCAATGACCATGCCCTCGATCACACCGAGGGGGTTGCCTTCCAAAATGGATCTGTCCATGAATGCGCCGGGGTCGCCCTCGTCGCCGTTGCAGACGACATACTTGTCGCCGCCGCCGTTCATGGCGAACATCCACTTCCTGCCGGTCGGGAAGCCTGCGCCGCCGCGACCGCGGATACCGGAGTTGAGCACTTCGTTGACAACATCCTGACGGTCCATCTTCAAAGCTCTTGCAAGTCCCTGGAACGCGCCTGCGCCCAGTGCCTCGTTGATGTCCTCGGGGTTGATCTGACCGCAGCTGCGAAGTGCGATTCTTCTCTGCTTCTTATAGAAATTGATCTCGTCCTGCTTGACGACCTTTTCCTTAGTGGCCGGGTCAATATAGAGCAGACGCTCGACGACTTCGCCGCCGATGATGTCCTTCTCGATGATCTCATCGACATCCTCGATCTTGACCAGGCGGTACAGCGTATCCTCCGGATAGATCTTGACGAACGGACCCTGTGAGCAGAAGCCGAAGCAGCCGACGATATTGACGGAAACTCTGTCGCCGAGATTCTTCTCTTTGATCAGCTTTTCAAACTTCTCTCTGATCGCAATGGAGTTGGAGGAGATACAGCCGGTGCCGCCGCACAAGACGATGGCTCTCTTGCCGTCCTTGCCCTCAAATTTGCCGGCAAGCTTTGCGGAAAGCTCCTCGCTGACAGCGCGAAGATCGTCAAAATTTCTGATTTTTTCCATGCTCAGTTCGCACCTCCCATGTTGCGATATTCCTCAACGATGCCGGGAACATCGGAAACCTTCAGCTTGGGATAAACCTTGCCGTTGATCGAAACTGCCGGTGCGATACCGCAGGCACCGATGCAGCGCAGTGCGTCGATGGTGAACATGCCGTCGGCAGTGGTCTCACCGGGCGCGATACCGAGAATTTCGGAGAATTTGTCGATGATCTGCTGTGCACCCTTGACATAGCAGGCGGTGCCGAGGCAGCAACCGATCACATACTTACCCTTCGGCTGAAGAGAGAAGTAGGAATAGAAGGTGACAACGCCGTAAATCTCCGCAACGGAAATCCCGGTCTTCTCGGATACGATCTCCTGCACTTCAAGAGGAATATAACCGTATTCCTTCTGAATTGCAGACAAAATCATCATTAATGGGGTCTTTTCGTCGGCATAACGTGCGCAGATCTCGTTGATCTGAGCAACAGCCGCTTCGCTTAAGTGGGCCATGATTGCCCTCCTTTTCAAATATTTTTGCTGAATTTGTACTGCGGCAATTCATACATCGGGTATTCTAACAAAAATCAAGTGGGATGTCAATTAAGATAGGCACTTTTTAGGAAAATTTGTAGAAATTTTTCTGTTTTGTCATCTTGACAAAGACAGTCGTCGGCGATAAAATGAGGGTGTCATTTTTGTGTCTCATTTGAGACAATATAGGAGGCTGCCGATGGAAATTCAGTCCTGCCTTGCAGATGCACCTCTGTTCCGGAATGTCTCTGCCGCCGCACTGACGCTTGCCGCGGAAAAGGGTATCGTCCGCACCTGCGGCAAGGGGGAGCATATCTGCCGCGAAGGCGATTTTCTCTGTCTGATCCTCGCAGGCAGTGTGCGCGTCTGCGGCGCAAACAGAGATCGCACACTCGTGCTCAACACGCTGTTCTCCGGAGACTGCTTCGGCGTTGCCTCCCTGTTCGGAAGTCACTGCGGCATTACCTCCGTCACCGCCTGTGAAAACAGCACACTGCTGTTGTTTCCTCAGGAAACAGTGGAGGAGCTGCTGAAGACGGACTTCGCCTTTGCACGGAATTATATCTGCTTTCTCACCGACCGGATCGGCTTCCTTAACCGGAAAATCGCCGCCTTTACTGCCGGAAGCGCAGAAAAAAAGCTGGCACGGTATCTGCTGACCCTGCCTGCGGAAAACGGCGTGCTGACCCTGCCGATGAGCATGGTGAAGCTTGCCGGGACACTCGATCTCGGCAGAGCAAGTCTCTACCGCGCCTTTGACTTTCTGGAGGAAAGCGGTCAGCTCACCCGCCGGGGAAACACGGTCATTCTTTCGTCGGCGGAGGATTTCAGTAAAATTTACGGAGGTACCCAATGAAAAAAATCCTTGTTTTTGCTTTGATGCTTGTCCTTTTACTGTCCTGCTTTACCGCCTGCGCGCAGGAGGCACCCGCTGCGACCGTCCGCGTTGCCACGCTGATGGGACCGACCGGAATGGGAATGGCAAAGCTGATGGACGATGCCGCAAACGGTACTGCCGAGGGCAGCTATGAATTTACCGTTGCCTCCTCTCCCGATCAGATCGCGCCTGCCGTCATCAGCGGCAGCGTGGACATCGCCGCCGTGCCTGTAAATCTTGCCTCCGTCCTCTGGCAGAAGACCGAAGGAAATGTGCAGATCGCAGGGGTCAATAC
>PITX01000228.1 GCA_017577345.1 Clostridiales bacterium | reverse complement strand
CTTATAGACACCCTCTTTATTCGCGATACCGACAAGCTCCAGCATCTCCAATGTACGAGCCTTGACCTCTTCCTTCGTCATTTCAGGGTTATGCAGCATCGTAACTTCATCGACCTGCTGACCGATCCGAAATACCGGGTTAAGCGCTGTCATCGGCTCCTGGAAGATCATGGAGAGCTTGTTGCCGCGAATATGCTCCATGATTGCATTCGGCGTATTGACGATATTATAAGCAGTACCGTCATTCCGATTGAAACGGATCTCGCCACCGACAACTTGTCCGCTTGGACGCTGCAAAAGCTGCATCAAAGACAAGGATGTGACGGATTTCCCGCAGCCGGATTCGCCGACAACACCGACAGTGGAACACTTCGGGATTTCAAAATTGATGCCGTCAACTGCCTTAACGGTGCCGACATCGGTAAAGAAGTAGGTGCAAACATTGTCGAACTCAACTACATTGTTTTCGTCCTTCATCTTTGTGATGTAGAGCGAAGGATCCTTGTTGGCATCCGCACGTTCTGCTTCCAGCTTCTTTGTGACTTTTCGATTAAATCTTGTGATTTTCTTGGATTCTTTGCCGGAGATATACGAAGACTTTTTCTTTTGTTCAGCCATTTCGTTCCCTCCTTAACGCTTTGCACGCGGGTCATACGCGTCGCGCAGACCGTCGCCGACAAAATTGAAAGCAATAACTGTCAGGCAGATCAGCAGACCGACCGGGATCCAGATGTAGGCGTAATGCTCCATCGCAGATGCCGAGGAAACGGAGTTGATCATCGTGCCCCAGGTTGCAATCGGGTGCTTTACACCGAGTCCGAGGAAGGACAGCGTGGATTCCTCCAGAATGACACCGCCGAGTCCCATGGTCGCAGTAACAATAAGCTGCGGCATGACATTGGGCACCAGATGACGGAAAATTCTTGCTCTGACCTTGACGCCGGTCGCTTCTGTTGCGACCATAAACTCCTGCTCACGCAGAGACAGGATCTGACCGCGCACCAGTCTTGCAACACCTGCCCAACCCATAACGCCGAGTGCCGCCATCATAATGATCAGACGGTTGACCGGCGGCATACGGGCAGCGTCCATCATCGCGCCGATAATGATCATGATCGGAAGCGACGGCAGACAGTAGAAAATATCGACAAGCCGCATGATAACGGTATCGACCCAACCGCCGAAGTAGCCGGCGATGCCGCCCATAATAACACCGAGGATCGTCTCAATGATGACAACGACGAAGCCGACCATCAGAGAAACTCTGCCGCCGTACATAACACGCGCAAGCACATCCATGCCGTCGCCGTCAGTGCCTAAAAGGTGGCTTCCGGACGGCTCAGCGTACATATCGATCACATATATGATCTGCTCACAGTTGATGACATATTCACCGGTATTCTTTTGCGTGATAACAAGATCGCTTTCTACATACTGAAGATTACCGTCTTCATCATAAACATACTTGCCGTCCTCCTGTTGCTGCGGAAGCACGGTCTTGATATCAGCAGACTTCTTACCGCTCTGGTTCATTTCGGCGATCGCATTTGCAATATCCTTTTTGAGCTGGTAATCCATGGAGTCTGCACCGGAGAAGCGGCGGATGGACAGATTACCGAACTCACCGAACTCGGTACCGTTTTCCATGCTGACTGTCCAGCCTTCTCCCTCCGGAATGATCGTGAAATTCGCGCCGTCGGCGGAGAAGCTGCCGTTACTGCAGGCTGCCATCAGCGCGGAAGCCCTGAATTCGTCAGTAACCTTTTTGCCGGTCTCAAAGGGATCAAAGGTAAGGATGGTATAGACCATACCAACTTCGCTGCCATTAAATTCATAGACATTATAAATGCCTTCTTTTTGGCTGACCAGCATATAGGGCTTGCCGCTATAGTCGAAATTCTCGCCGGTTTCTGCCGCGGCATTCACCGCCGCTTCAAAGCCGGCATCCATTTCTATGCCGGAGGCATAAGCGATTCCTTCGTCAAAGGTCGTCAGAATGAAGGTCTTACCGTTTCCCTTTTCATAACGGTAGGTCGTACCGCCAAGCTCCATGGTACCGTTCTTCGATGTCTTGCTGATCGTTTCGGCAGCCAGCTCTTCCAAGCCGGGAATCTCCTCTATACCATCTGCAAGGGTAACTTTACCTGTCAAAAGGTCAAAGGAACCGACAGCAACATCTGCACCGCCGACGGTACAGATCATCTGCACATCAGCATTCTCGAGCGAATAGATCCCCTCTTCAAGTCTGCGGATATAGGTCGCGCCGTATTCGGAGATCTGTAAGGATTCGTCCCTGCCGTCTTCAATCATGCTCTTAACGGCGGAGTTCACCATATTCGTCTGAGAAATGTCAAATTCTACGCTGTCATCCACTGTGTAGCCGTTGAAATTGACATTGACTTTCGCATTTGCGTAGTTGATGTTCTGTGCCTGGTACTTATAGAAAATATCTGTCTGGTCATACGCGTAGAAAAGAGGTCCGATGAAGCAGAAAACGAACATCGTAATCAGAATCAGGGAGCCGACAATTGCAAGTCGATTGCGCAGGAAGCGCTTGATAACCTGTCTTGTCGGAGAAAGTACCTTGACACGCGTTACAT
>PITX01000227.1 GCA_017577345.1 Clostridiales bacterium | reverse complement strand
GTATTTCGCTAACCAGCAAGAAAACCAACGGCTATCTGCTATGCGTGATGCCCTCCTGCCAAAGCTGATGTCCGGCGAAATTGATGTTTCGGACATCCAGATTTAAGCCGCTAAATTATCGTTTATCTTTTGGTTGATTGCTATTTTTTCATCTATTGAAGATAGAATAGCGGCAATTCGTTCTTGCGCTTTCAGATCCGGAACATCCACTTCAATTTTTGAAAACTGTGTTTTATTGAGAATAGATAGTGTGGTTGACTGCCCTTCATAATTCTTGAAAAATGGCCATAGACTTTTTATCAAATAATACACAAAGTCCGCGTTGTTATTTTCATTAACAATAATGCTGTTAATTTGTTGGTTGCTTACGCATTCAACCGTTGTCATGCCAACATATCCAATATTGCCTATGCAAGATACACATACGGCTTTTGGCGGTATGATTGATCCCTTAACTGCGTCAAGGCCATCTTTGGTAATATATCTTTCTGTCTGTTCAATATGCTTTAGTCCCTGTATATCTTTCGGCGTAACAAATGGAACTGTCCCATCCCAAAAAGCGCTGTTTTTGGTTGATGGCGTTTTTCCTGTGACGATTTTTCCTAAATCTCCTAATTGCATATTGTACCACCTTATCCGATGAATTTTCTGTGTGCCAGCTTCACGTTCTGCTGCTTGACCATGGCATAGTGCATGGTCGTGTCTATTTTCTGGTGTCCCAAGAGCTGCTGGACTTGCTCGATGGGCATTCCTTTATCTATTGCCGTCGTTGCCATTGTTCGCCTGAACTTGTGCGGGTGTACCCGTGATAGCTTCAGGCGTTCTCCCATTTCCCGGAGCCGGGTTTCGACGCCGCCGATTTTCAGCCGGTTATACGGTGCCCGGAGGGAAACAAACAGAGCCGGGTTGCTGTCCGTTCTGCTGGTAAGGTAATTCTGCAGGTGTAGCTTCGTTCTCGCGTCAAAGTAGACCGGGCGTTCTTTGTCGCCTTTACCAAACACGATGCACTCGCGTTCTGCGAAGTTTATGTCTTCTCGGTTGAGTGCCGTCATTTCTCCAATACGCATCCCGGAGGAGGCGAGCAGGTCGATGATCGCAAGGTCGCGGGCTGTTTCGCAGCCGTCCCGGAGTTCTTCCAATTCCTCATCCGTATAAATTTCCTTGATGGTCTTCGGTGTCTTGACCTTATGGATCCTGCGGACGGGGCTTTTTATGATGTAATCTTCATCCTCCAGCCACGAAAAGAAGCTGGAGAGGATGCGCCGGATGTTGTCGATCGTAACCTTGCTGGATTGCCGCTGCATCTGGTAATTTGTCAGGTATTGCCGCAAATCCTCTGTGGTGATCTGCTGGGGCGTTTTGCCGATGTCTGCCGTCATCGCCTCAATGGTATTCTGGTAGTAGGTCAGCGTTTTCTCCGAACAGCCCTCGATCCGTTTCGCTGCAATGAATGCTACTGTGGCGTCTGTTTCCGGCTGTTCCTCCGGCTGCTCTGCGCTGGTGATCAACACGCCGTGTAGGGTGTAGTCGAGCACCTCCTGCAAATGCGCCAGTTGTTCGTTGGTAAGATACGGAAGCATGCGCCTCTGTATCTCGGTGATAAGGTCTTCTTTCATGTGTCGTTTCTCCTTTTTTGATTGTTTTAGGAGAACGACAACAGTGGCAGTTCCTCTGTTAAACTCTCGCCACTGATGAGAGTTTTTGGTGTGGTAAACGATAATTTAGCGGCTTAAATCTGGATGTCCGAAACATCAATTTCGCCGGACATCAGCTTTGGCAGGAGGGCATCACGCATAGCAGATAGCCGTTGGTTTTCTTGCTGGTTAGCGAAATACATCTCGAATAGCGGTGTAACCGTATCATCAAAACTCCGTAGCTGATCTTGGGATAAAAGGGGAACCTCTAACGTCACGAAGTCTTTTTGGTAGAGATGCGGGATAACACTACCTTCTGTCCTGCTGGCAATGAATTCTTTGAAGTATGAAGATGTCAGCAAGCAATAAATAAAAATCGTTGATATCGCTTCTGGCTTGAGATTTCTGACAACAAATATTCCGGAGGCAACGGAAGCGGGGGTTTCCAATCTATCCACGTAACCGACTTTACCGATTGTTCCATCTTTAGAAATAAGAATGTCGCCAACTTGAAGCATTATTTCTGGAGATTCATTATATCGATTTTCAGAAATGAAACCAGCCTTATCCCAGTCGATGCCAGAAGTTGTTAATGACTCACCGTTTATAATACGATATGGAGATTCGGGCAAATATTCTTCCTTTTTTAGGCCTTTCCAGCCGATTCTTCCTTTGATATAAAGGTAATCGCCAAGGCTTACCTTGGTTCCAGACTTCATTTCCGAGAGGAAGAGATTGCTCCAAATGGTCTGCATCTGCAAAGCTAAATTATCGTTTATCGTCCTATTGTTGTTTATTTTTTCGTCTATGCATTCAAGTGTTCGAGAAACTTGCTGTTGTGTAGATACAGGAGGAAGCTTGATCACAATTCTTCTAAATTCTGCCTGCTTTATTCCTGTAACAGTAGTTCCTGTTTCTTTTGCTTTCAGCAAACCTTGACCATAGGAAGACTGAAGAAGGTATAGCAAATAGCCGTTG
>PITX01000226.1 GCA_017577345.1 Clostridiales bacterium | reverse complement strand
TGGATGTACTGCGCTCTGAAATTTCATGAACAACGACCTCGCAATTACTGCCGAACTGCGCGGCAATTCCCTTTGCAATCCGCCGCAGAGCTTCCATTTCACTGTCTCTGAGCATATATCCGCTCCTCTCTGTTTCAGTCTGTTTCTATCATAACACATATTTATAGGAAATCAATTATTTTTCTAAAAAAATTTTTGCAATCTGAAAAATTTTTAGTCGCCCAAAAAAATTTTAAGAATTATGCAAAAATTTGTTTGACATCTGTCATAGATATGATAATATAAGGATGTACCCGTGAAAACGGGAGTGAAATGAAACAAATGACGGAGGGTATTTTCATGGATTTTGAAGCAATCAAAAAGGCTGCGCAGGCCTACCGTGCAGACATGAGCCGTTTCCTTCGCGACATGATCGCCATTCCGAGCGAGAGCTGCGAAGAAGAGGGCGTCGTTATGCGCATCAAGGCTGAGATGGAAAAGCTCGGCTACGACAAGGTTGAAATCGACAAGCTCGGCAATGTGATCGGCTGGATGGGCAATGGCGACAAGATCATCGCGATTGACTCTCATATCGACACTGTCGGCATCGGCAACATCAACAACTGGGAAGCTGACCCCTACAAGGGCTACGAGACCGATGAGATCATCTACGGCCGCGGCGGCTCCGACCAGGAAGGCGGCATGGCTTCTGCTACCTACGGTGCAAAGATCATGAAGGATCTCAACCTGATCCCCGAAGGCTACAAGATCATGGTTGTCGGCTCCGTTCAGGAAGAGGATTGCGACGGCATGTGCTGGCAGTCCATTGTCAACGAATACTTCAACGGTCCGGAAGATGCCCGCAGCAAGATCGAATTCGTCATCTCCACCGAGCCGACCGACGGCGGTATCTATCGCGGCCATCGCGGCCGTATGGAAATCCGTGTCGATGTCCGCGGTGTTTCCTGCCACGGCTCCGCTCCGGAGCGCGGTGACAACGCCATTCACAAGATGGCAGAGATCATTGAGAATGTTCGTGACCTCAACGAGAACGATGCTGCTGACGACAAGGAAATCAAGGGTCTTGTCAAGATGCTCGATCCGAAGTACAACCCCGATCATTACGAAGATGCCCGCTTCCTCGGCCGCGGCACCTGCACCACCTCTCAGATCTTCTATACCTCTCCTTCCCGCTGTGCAGTCGCTGACTCCTGCGCGATCTCCATTGACCGCCGCATGACCGCCGGCGAAACCTACAAGTCCTGCCTGAAGGAAATCGAAGACCTGCCCGCCTGCAAAAAGTATGCAAAGGATGTCAAGGTTTCCATGTATATGTACGACCGTCCCGCATGGAACGGACATGTCTATGAGACCGAGTGCTTCTTCCCGACCTGGATCAACAAGGAATCCGCTCCTCATGTGCAGGCTCTCATCGACGCTCATCACGGTCTGTGGGGCGACAAGAGGCTCTATGTTGACGACACTGCACGCGAAAAGCGCGAAGGTCGTCCGCTGACGGATAAGTGGACCTTCTCCACCAACGGCGTTTCCATTCAGGGTCGTTACGGCATCCCCTGTGTCGGCTTCGGTCCCGGTGCGGAATCCCAGGCACACGCTCCGAACGAGATCACCTGGAAGCAGGATCTGGTCGTCTGCGCTGCTCTGTACGCAGCAGTTCCCGGTCTGTATAAGCCCGAGAACAAGGACGGCTCTGCTACCTCTTTCCGTCAGGAACTCACCGGCAACGATATTAAGTAATTCTGCTTGAATATATAACGGAGGAAATACAAATGAGCAAAACCGTAGAACTTGCAAGACATCTTGAAACTCTGCACATCAACAACATGTATAAGACCGACTTCTACTGGACATGGGACAAGACGGACGACGAGATCGATGCCATCTTTACCGTAGCGGATGCTCTGCGCGACCTGCGTGAGCGCAACAAGTCCACCAAGATCTTCAATTCCGGTCTCGGCATCTCCCTGTTCCGCGACAATTCCACCCGTACCCGTTTCTCTTTCGCTTCCGCCTGCAACCTCCTCGGTCTGGAGGAACAGGTTCTGGACGAGAAGAAGTCTCAGATCGCGCACGGCGAAACTGTTCGTGAAACCGCTAACATGGTCTCCTTCATGGCTGATGTCATCGGTATCCGCGATGATATGTACATTCATCAGGGTCATGAGTATCAGAAGACCTTTATGGACGCTCTGGAAGATGGCTACCGTACCGGCATCCTGGAACAGCGTCCGACCCTCGTCAACCTGCAGTGCGACGTCGACCATCCGACCCAGTGCATGGCGGACATGCTCCATGTCATCCACTACTTCGGCGGCGTTGAGAACCTGAAGGGCAAGAAGGTTGCCATGACTTGGGCATATTCCCCGTCTTACGGCAAGCCGCTATCCGTCCCGCAGGGCGTGATCGGTCTGTTCACCCGTTTCGGCATGGATGTCACTCTGGCTCATCCGGAAGGATACGAAGTATTCCCCGAGGTTGAAGAGATCGCTCGCAAGAACTGCGAAAAGTACGGCTCCAAGTTCCACAAGACCAACAGCATGGCTGAGGCCTTCAAGGATGCCGATATCGTTTATCCGAAGTCCTGGGCTCCCTTCAAGGCTATGGAAGAACGCACCGCTCTGTACTCCAAGGG
>PITX01000225.1 GCA_017577345.1 Clostridiales bacterium | reverse complement strand
CTGCCGCAGAGCGAACTTCCTCTATATCGTCATTGATACTCTGTACACGAAGATTGATTCCGGCGTTGCTGCTCAGATCCAGCGTGCTCCCGAAGTCGGCTGAAACATGACTGGTAGTGATCGCTCCTGCTTTGATACTTCGCCCTTCGATCGTGTTTGCGGCTATGCGGTCTCCTGTAATGCTTCCGGCCAGGATCTCGTTTGCCGTGATCGTCGCGGCAGCAATCTGCTCTGCCGTGACAGACCGTGCAACCAGAACAGACCCGCTCAATTGATTCTGATATTTTTCTTTTGACAGCTCCTGCATGGTAAGCCCGGAACTTTGTGCGTTTATTTCATAGATCAGACCGTCATCACCCTTGATGATTAGCCGTTCCGTAGCAAGGGTCCCGCTGTTGATCACATCGGCATTCAGACTCACAATCTTCGCGTCTGTGATGCTGGCGTCAGCGATCTGCGCCGTACCAACAGCACCGTTTTCAATCAATGCGGCCGTAATCGCACCCAGCGCGATCTGCGCCGTATCCACGGCGGCGTTGGCAATCTTCGCATTTGTGATTGATGCCTGGGCTATTTTTGCGGTGGTAACAGCCAGGTCAGCGATCTTCGCGCTGTTCACAGCCAGATCGGCTATCTTAGCCCGCGTAACTGAACCGTCCAGTATTTTTGCGCTGACAATGGCGGCATCCTGGATGTTCGCGGTACCGATTGCCGCACCGGCCACCTTGGCATTGGTGATGGCAGCGTCTGCGATCTTCGCTGTGCCGATCGCTGCGTCTGCGATATTGGCCTGGAGAATGGCGGCATCGGCAATCTTGGCATGAGTGATGGCACCGTCATGAATGTTGGCTTCCTGTATCTGGCCCCGGCCGATATCGGCAGAATTGATCGTGCCGTTCTCGATTTTGGCAGAAGTGATCGCTCCGTCCTTGATTTGCGCACTGTCAATAACGGCGGTACCGATATGCGCTGTCTCAATAGACCCTTCCGCGATTTTGGCACTTGTTATGGAAGCATCCTGGATCTTAGCCGTACCAACAGCAGCATTTGCAATCGTAGCTTCCGTGATAGCGGCATCCTGGATATGCGCTGTTTCTATGGCGGCCATTTTGATTTGCAGACTGCCAACAGAACCACTTTGTAGAGCGCCGCTTCCGACTGAATTGATTGCAAGCTTGCTGCCGGTAATGCTGCCGGATGCCAACTGCCCGCGGGAGATCGTATTTCCTGCCGGGGTGTCAGCCGCAGTACCAAGCGTCATGGATGTGTATTTTTCGGTCAGGCAATCGTAAGTGTACTGTGTCATCCGCATGGACACGGACACCCCGATACGGCTTGCAATCACGCGTACAGTATCGCCGAGAAAGATATTCTGCAACGAGTGATACTGCTGGAATTCCTCCACATCCGCGGCATTGAGAAAATTGATAGTAAGCGTAACGGTGGGCAGATCACAGCCGTTATCAAACTCGGTTTGTGCCGCCTGCCGCATTTCGGTATAGCACTGACTTTTGCTTTTGGGTGCGTCACCGCTATCGCTTTCCTTCGCATCGGAGACCTCCAGGTGATACCACTTAACATTGGGATAGTCATTAACATGCGGACTGTCAACGAAGGTTTCCGGAAGATAAAGGACCTCACCGTCCTTGTCTTCGCCCGTGGGCATAATGCGGGTCACAACATCCGTTTCGTCAATATCGTAACTGACCGCAGTCAGATTTTTCCCCTGACGAAGGGTGATATCCGTATCGGAGCCGACACGGTTCACAAGATATACATCCCACCAGTCACGGGCCAGTTCGCCGCCATATTTATCGATGACGCCCTCATCGCCGAGTAAGGCATCGACCGGATTCATATTCAGGATTTCCATTTCATCCGCTGTACTGGTCAGATCTGAGTGAAAGGAAAAACCGTGCTGGGAAAGGCAGCCGGAGGAAATAGCCTGCACGACAGACGCTCCGTGTTCAGAAGAAGACGGAGCCACTTTTTTGATCATGTTATCCATGAGATCATAGAAAAGATGCCGGGCGTAGACGATTACCTTTTCCAGGTCCGGAACGACCCGGTATATTCGAAAAGGCTGATCCCGGAGCAGTTTGGCCTCGACCACTTCACCTGCCGCCGCCGAAATACTGCCTTCTGTGCGGACATAGACAAGATACTGGCTGGACATATACCCGCGGTTACCGTCCGGCGTGGTGACCTCATACCAGGAAGCGTTAGTCTGAGAAATCAGAACCACTTCACTGTTGTTTTTATAACTTTTGATCACAGAGGCCGAGGTTGACGGCTTTGCACGCAGACGGAGAGTACCTCCCGGAGTTGTTCCGTTGGAGGTATCGATACGATATATGGCCGTACCGGCCGAAGATCGCTGCGCTTCCATTTTTACCTTCGGCGTCATTCCGGACGGAACAGGCACCCGGAGAATGCGGCCTTCCACCAGCCGCTCCCACTGTCCGTATTCATCCAGGGGATGAACCAGCGTGACTTCATATTCACCGTTCAGCGTTTCTGTAACGGTGCAGCTTTGTGCTTTTACAACACCAAGCCCATTATTGGAAAAATCCGTACAGTTGCTCTCATACACACAAATCACGCTGTTTCACCTCCTCGCTTTACAGTGTGCGCC